>JAFLTD010000044.1:4146-23896 GCA_022510625.1 Lachnospiraceae bacterium | reverse complement strand
AAAACCGCCTTCGGGCGGTTTTTTAAATGAAGCGCCGCATGCGCGGCATGAAGAATGAAGACACTTCGTTAATGAAGTCGCAAGCCCCTTTCGACGGCTGCGCCGTCACTTTCCCCATTGGCTGACGCATATGGGGACAGCGAGATGCTCGCTAATGAATGTCGGCGCTTTTTTATTGTTGTCAAGTTTTTGTCGCTATTAACAATGTAAGCTTGTGTTGTTGCCTGAAAAATGAGGTGAACCGTGAGAGCAAAAGTTAAGCACATTGACAATATAAAAGGAGGAATGATATAATGGGTGCGGGAGGAATACCGAGCGTCGGAGTGTAAATATGGAAAAGAAATATAATCCAAACGAATATGATAATGCAGTGCCGTGCGAGGTGTGCGGCGGACTTAACTTCGCGGACGATTACGGCAACACGGATAATTGTACTAATTGCGGTAGCACTAATCTTTCTATGCAACCGGAAGTAGAAACAACAAATAGGAGCACAATTCATAGATAGTTTTGAGTAAGTGTTCAGTTGGGATCTCATTGGACCCGCCACAGATAAGGCGCCATTGCGGCGTCTTTTTTTTCGTTGGCGAAAAAGGAGTAGACTTGAGGATTGGTTGGGTTGAACATTAAATTATTTCTATTCAAAGTTTATTTTAACCACCGTTTTAGAGATATTTAACGAGAAAATAAACATTCAATCATTGAAAAATAGAGTGATTTTTAAAATTAAGTGAAAAAAATGGTGGTAAAATCCCTATTTATTAATAGATGGCGTAGGAGCAGTATTTTATGAAAGCCATAAATAACAGAAGAAGCATATTCGTTTTTGTTTTTACGATGTTAGTGGCACTTGTCGCTTGCGTTATTGCGGTAAACATGAGCGCACTCTCGAAGTCGGCCCAAGCGGAAACCTATTATTTCACAGATAACAACCGCTTTAGCAAGAGTGGTGTTGTCAATATGAAAACGTATGCCCAAGCAACGCCAGATCAAGAATTGCGTGATTACACTTTAGAGCCCAATATTACAATACAGAAGGCAGCGGATTTATATAAAATACTTTTGCCGCAAAATATTGATAAAGATTTTTTTATATTAAATGATATAGATCTTAGTGCTGATACAACATGGCATGAGTTGGTTGATGATTATGAAAAAGGATGGATGCCGATTTTTGCCGGTGACAATACAGGCACCCTTTACGGGAATGGACATAGAATACATAATTTAAAAATCAATAGACCTAATATGGATGAGGTTGGGTTATTTGCAACTTGTTCATTGGACATAGTGGATTTAAATGTAGAAGCCATATCTGCTAATAATGAAGATGCGATTATTGGGGGCAATGTAGTCGGAGTTATTTCCGGTAGAATGATTGGAAACTTAACGAATGTAACAGCAAAAGGGAATATCCGTTCTACTGATTTAGCAGGGGGATTAGTGGGAAAGTGTAGTGGCAAAATTTCTATGAGCAATTTTGAAGGTAATATATGTGCTAAAAGAGTCGGTGGTTTGGTTGGCAATTCAGTTTCTGCAACAATTACCAATGCTTATGCATATGCGAATTTGATTGGGAAAATAGTAGGTGGACTGATCGGTATTGCGGACTATGAACAAAGTTCAGGAGGTATACGAAACGGAATAGCGTTTGGAACAGTATCAAACAGTGGAGATAGTGGTTTGACACGAATAGGAAGTTTCATTGGGATTAGATCCGACAAAGTTAATGTTGTCAATGGATATGCTTTAAATGATTATCCTAGCGTTGCACAAGGGTCAGACGATGGAATTAAAAGTTTATCCAAGTATGCTTTTGTGGTGGAGTCGAATTTTGATTTTGATTTTGATAAAATATGGTATATGGACGATCCTGCGTTATTTCCCCAAATTAGACATATTGTGGTAACTGTAAATACGAACGCAAAGTATATATCAGATAGGCAAGTAATGAATAAATCGTATTATTATAAAGGCGAACATGTTATATTAAATTTTTCATTTGATAATGTAAAATTGGAAAGTTTGCTCATAGACGGCGAAGAAAGCATAGAACGCGTTACAGATAACTCAATACAAATTGATGCTGAGTGTAATATAAAAATCCAAGTACGTTTTTCTTTTTTGGTCGAATTAGTTACCAATGTTAGAGGAAAAGGTGTGATTCTAACCGATAAAAAATATTTTCAATCGAATGATGAAATAGCGGTTAATGTATTGGCCGACGATGGGTTTGAGATTGTATCTTTGAACGCACGGTTTAATGATAAAGACGTTGAGCTGGTCAGCTTAAATGATGGAACGTATAGTTACAAAGTAGGAAGCGAAATAGCGGAGGGGGATCAGATAATAATTGCGGCAAAATTTGAAGAGATTCAAAAATCATTTAGTTGGCAAATTTTGGTTATCGTTTTATCTATAGTAGTCGTTCTAGTTGTTTTAGGTATTATTACAACAATGGCTTTAAAGAAAAAACTTATAAAGGAGAAAGAAAATAATGATTAACAAATTCAAATTATTAGGGACAAAAAAGAACAATGTGATTTCTATAGCACTTGTCCTAGTTCTTCTATGCAGTTTGTGTGGGGGCTTGATGGTGTCGTTTTTTCATCGCAATATAGAAAAAAGCGATTCTTTTGTCCCCATGCAGTCAAAGACATCTGAGAATGTTGAACTACTTCGTGATTTACCGCAAGATTTTACTTTTGACATCATGGCGGATGATAGCATAAATCATGAAAATTTATCTGATTATGTTGTTGTCAATGATAGTAAAAATATGCCGGTTCCAGTTCGCGTAGAAAGTCATGAGAATTTTTATACCATTTTGCCGCCTGAGTCTATGTATGAGCAAGGCGAATACTATACTGTAGAGTTGCAAAATGCTAAGTTCCAAGAAAAAAATCTTGCTATGCAAAGCAGGGTTACTTTTGCAATCGGAAAGAATGATATTCTTGAAGTAGATACTAAAACAGAATTGGGTACTATTGCTGATGAGAAAATTGTTTATGTATCTGATGATACAATTGAATTGGTTAAGGAAAAGGACAGGGAATATAATATTGACGATATACTGCTTCTCCCTGATATGGAAGATGGATTGGGAGAAGTTGCATATAAAATTGTTAAAATAAATGCCGATAATGGCAATATAATTTCTTTGGGTGTGGTTCGACCGTCGTTAGACGAAGTTTACGACAAGGTCGAAATTTACGGAGAACAACTGCCGAATCCGGAAGATGTAAGTTTTTATTCTGAAGAGGCGATTGAAGAAGCGTTAGCTAAAAATGAATCCGTAAAAGCAATCGGATATGCTGTCGATGTCATTAACGGAAATCTACCTTCGCCGCTTGCGAAAGGTTTTGATTTTGATGCCAATGTTGACATTACAATCAACTTACCCAAAAAAATAAAGATAAAATTTAAAGACATGAAATTTAGTCCCGTGCAATTTACAGTTGATGTAAGTATTAAATGGGAGTTGACAAAATATGATATCGAAATATATCTCGAAGGTGAAATAAAAAGTCGTGTAGAAAACTTTTCTAATATCGATAGTAACACTAACATATATTCTTCCGGAACCAGAACTATTACCGAGTATTCGTTTGGTGTTAGAATTGAATTTTCGAAAGAGACGGATTTTTCAGAAGAACAAAAAAGACAAATGCTCGAGTTTCTTAATGAGAACAATAAAATACAAAATCCACTTAATCCGGACAAAGAATACGATCCGGCATGGGCAATACAATCCTTAGATTACTATAATAGTGAAAAATATAAAACAGAAAGCAAAAGATATAAAGACTTAATAGACGGGAAAGAAAAAACAGCCATTAATGAGGAGGCGATTATTAATAATTTTATACGCGGAAAGAGTAGCGGAAGTAGCAATATTGGAAGCTATATGAGGGGTACTGAGGAGGCTAGAAAGCAAGTAAAGACATATTTAAATGAATTAGTAAATTGTTATCAAGCCGGAAAAACGGACAACACACCGGAAAATAAAAGTAAGCTGGGAAGCGCGAGGATGGATTCCCAGTTACTTCCTCTTGTAAGTATCGCCATTCCTCTGCCTTATGGATGTTCAATACATATAAGGTTTGGTGTTGAAATAGCAGTGGATTTTAAGGCGGTTTTTGAAGGAAAATTAAAAGTTAAACAAACAAAAGAACAAGTCAATGTAACGACAGAGGCAGGTTCTGAAAACTATGAAAACAATACGACTACTTTTTCGGCAGTAGTAACGTTGAGCGGTTCTTTTGAGGTTCGAGTTGGCGCTGCTATTGAAACCAAATTTACGTTAGCAAAAGTTTTCTATGTTTCTTTAAAAATTGAAGGCGGAGGATATTTAGAAACAAAAGGACTCGGCGCATTTGTTTTTGGAGATATCGAGTGTGCCGACATGTTTGCCTCGGAAAAAACTGATGGTAAGCAAATAGGCGGCGTTAAAGAGCTGTTTGGCAAAGGTGCATGCGCGGGACATATTTCATTAGATATGGGTTTTTACTTCAAAGTAGAAATAAGAGCCGGATTAGTGATTGATCTTAAAATAATCAAAATAGATATTTCCGCCTCTGTTTCTTATGATATTAAAAAGTCGCTTTTCAGCGATAAGAAAAAAGAAACAGAAACCGGTGTAGAAAATCCGGAGTTATATTCGGAGTTAATTTTCGAAGATCAGCTTAAAGGTAAATTCAAAAACGAAATAGCGGCAGGCGAAGTTTTTAAAGACGATATGGAATTTAATGAGGAATTCATTGAGTTTTACGGTGATAATAGCGATGCCGCCATTACAATGAATTACAATGAATACTTCGCAAAGGTTCCTCAAGTTCTGCGTAGAACTATCAATTTAGTAACGCGAGAAGTTACATATGAACCAATTCCTTTTGAAAGATTGCACTATGATTTGGATGAAGGAACGCGCATTGATTCTGCCGGAACGATTATGCAATACGACAGATCCAATCCCGTGATTGATGATTTGGTTTGGATTACAGCCGAAGATAAATACGGGAATTTATATTCCATGGATGAATTTGCAAATTTGTGTATTACAAAGGAGGCTGTTCCTGTAGAAAAAATAGAAATAAACGTACAGTCTAAAGATATTTATCCCGATTCGGAAACCTACATTTACGCAGATATTATACCGGATTATGCGTCTTATAAAACTTTACGTTATGAAGTAGTAGAAGTTAACCATCTAGGAATGAGCATCAAGGACGAGACTCTTGCGTATTTCGCATATTTTGACGAGACTTTTGATGGTACCCGAGGTAAACTAATTACTACAGACAAGTTATCGATAGGCGATACGGTAATTGTACGGTGCACGGCGATACATGATAACGTCGATAGCCCCACACTCGCATTAACGGTAGTGCGGCGCCCTGTCGAGCGTATTTCGTTGATTACACAGAATAGACAAACGACCGTAGTGGTGGGGCAAGAACTACCGATAGAAGTACTGGTCTACCCGTTGAATGCAACTTATGTACTCGAGGGTGGAAATCCGACAATTACAACCGAAGACCCTGATTTAGCTACGGTGGTAGAGGTAGAAGGGCAACTCGTTCTTAAAGTTTCCGATAACCCGGACGCTTTTGGAAAAGCAATCGGAATTAACATTCATGTCAACGATGATGGAAACATAGTTGAGTTAAACTATGCGATGATGATAATACAAGTCCCTATCGATAGATTGTTAGTTACCGATGAAAATTTGATTGAGTTGAGTAATCGTACAATTTTAAATCAGGGTCAAGAGTTTAATCTAGTCGCCGTTGCGGAACCTTTTGATGCAACCGTTTTAAATCGCATTCAAATTTTAAAAAGCGTCGGAAACGAATACGTTACAATCAATCAAAACGGAATGCTGCAAGTCGCGAACAATGCCCCTATCGGATATGAGTTTACCGTATCGGCCAAATACGACAACGTCAACTCTAAAAATTATCATTTCGTAGTTGAAAAAATTGCAACGACAAGTGTTAGGTTGTTCGAAAAAGAAAATAACTACGATGTTGCGCCCAACCAACAAGTTTTGTTGAGAACCGCTATTGAGCCGATTAACGCAACATATTTTACTCCTAAATTTATTATTGAATCCGGTTCGGAATGGGCATCAGTTACATACACGGGCTTATTAACCATACAAGAAAACGCGCCTATAGGGGCTAGGATTCGTGTATACGCTATTGTCGACGACGTTATCAGCAATACTGTTGAATTTAAGATTTCTCCGGTCAAAATTGACGTAATATCGCCTAAAAGCGAATTAAAAGTAGGGGAAGCGGTTGTGTTAGGCTACGATGTGGCGCCTACCAATAATATTTTGTCTCCTATAACATATTGGATAGAAGAAGGGGAAGAGTACGCGACCCTTACGCCGGGCGGTATATTAACAATAAATAACAACGTTAACGTCCCTCATGCTTTAGTAGGCGTGGTTGCGGAAATCGAAGGTGTTTGTAGCCCTGTATTCTATATAAATATTAAAGTACCGGTATCTTCTGTAGAATTATATACAACAATGTCTTCCGGCAATGTCGAACTGGGCGGCTCAATACTTTTATATACAACGATATATCCCGAATTTGCGTCATGTCAAGATGTTGAATTTAATGTTGATAACGAGGATTTAGCGACGATAAAAGACGGGTGGCTTACCGTAACGGACGATAAAAATGCTATTGATAACATTGTTAACGTTACGGCATCCGTAGATGGCGTTATAAGCAATATATTGCAAATACGCATTTCCAAAGTGGCGGTATTAGCTGTTGAGTTTTCGGAAAATGATCTTGAGTGCAACGTCAATATCGGCGGTAGCAGAAAGCTGTATGCAACGACTATCCCCGGCAATGCAACATATAATCACGTATCTTACAGAATAGTTTCCGGCATGGAACACGGAACTATTGAAGGGGATGTTCTTACCGTAAACAGCGAGGCGCCGTTAGGGAGTCGTATAGAAATTATAGCAAGCGCTGATGGAGTAGATTCGGACGAGTCTTTGGTTGTAATTGTTAAAAAAATCGACGTTGAAAGGGTCGATATTGCGGTGGAAGATAATATCACCGCCATTGCACCCATGGGGATTGCGAAATTCAGTGCTTCGATATATCCGGCTAATGCAACCGAGTCGATTATTACGTACTCGCTAATTGGAGAAGGAAGAAACATTGCGATTATAGATACTGTTAGCGGAGAATTGACCGTAGGTCCCGAGCAGCTCGTTACAAGGGGCGATATGGTAATACAAGTTGTAGCAATAGCTGACGGCGTAAGCAGTGAGCCTATTTGCCTACGCGTCATTGTGCCGGTTACCTATATTACGATGGTCAGTACAGATATTACGGCAGAGCGTGGTAACGACGTTCGATTGTTGGCCGAAACGAACTATAATGCTACGAATAAAGACGTAGAATATCATTTTTGGGACGGTGCAAATATTACCGACAGTAATCCGTATGGAACAATAGACGGGGATATCCTGCACATAAAAGAAAATATACTAATTCCCAATGCTGAATTCATGGTAGTCGCCATTCCTTGCGGCGCGGAGAGTACGGAAATAGTATCGAACCCTTGTTTTGTTAGGGTTAATATTCCGGTAGAATCGGTTTCGTTAATGTCCAACAAAACATCGATTATTCTAGGAGAAAGCGCGATACTTAATACAACGATATTCCCTGTTTTTGCGTCGAATCGAACCATAAAATACAAATTTGTTGATAATTCGGGCAATGTAATAGTTGAACCTTGGGGAATTACACTGGTTGAGAATACGGTTAATGTACTTGACGATACGGCTGTATTAACAAGCACACCGCGCTTTATGATTTGTGCATTTGTAGGCGGGATAGCTTCTAATATATGGCGTTTTGACGTTGTTGAGCGACCTGTAACAGTATTATCGTTTGACGTAGACTCTTTGCAAGAACTTTATTGTTCGGATACCAATACTTATGAAGTGCATCCTGTTTTTGATTATGGGTTTATAATTAAAGCGGCGGTTAACAGTGACGCCTCGTTTAAAGGAATTGCGTTCAGTGTGCCGACAGGCAGCGCTAATATAGTCAGTATCAACAATGTGGATAATCAGCGTTTTGACGGATTGTATTATTGCGTGCATTTGAAAATAAATAAGGACGCTATCGTGGGCGAAGTGATTACGATACTTGCTCAATCACAGCGCAATCCACAAATAAGGGCTGAACTGAAGTTCACAATAACCGGCAATTATGCCGATGAGATTGTCGGCGCAAATATAAGCGCTAACAATACGACGATTCTCGACGGCGCGGAGTTTGGCGGTAATATGAACGGCTTTACAAGTAATTATGTAAATCCGGGAGACACGGTACGCATCGAGAAACTGTACTTTGATGACGAACTGACAAACAAATATCACAAACAGGTAACGTATGAAGATAGATTTAGCGTTATCTATGACGACGAAAGATTTATCTCCCCGTTCGATAAAGGCTTTACGGTATTGGATTTGGACAAGATTTTGCACTACCTTAAGCCGGACAACGATCACTTTACAGTAACGGTCGTCTTTAATCAGGAAAACGGTCAGACTTTAACCAAAGAGTTTAAGTTCTATATATTTGTAGGCGTAAGAACCGTTCAGTATAAAGAGGGTTTCGACGCCAACGGCAAATCCTTTAAAATGACCAATGATGAACAACTTTATGTGGATAGAAATTGCGGAACGGATAAAAACAGTTTCACATTCAGATTTACAATAAACAACGGCACGTTTACAACAAACAAGCTGTTGCTTGTTAACAATATCACCCAATCGGATATATCCCAAAATCAATTTACCGATACCATTGCGGTCGAGTCGGGCGATTATCTTGCAGGTAAAAGATTGCCGCAGCTAACCTTTACGGCAGATCTGGAAAATGGTTATAACGAGATTAACGTTGTCTTTATGGATTGGTATAATGTAGGAACCGTCTTTAAAATCGTCTTATTAAATCCGGACCATGCCGCCGTCGTAAGGGAACTGTTCAGCTTTACTATACACATAAAACCTGTAAATGTATCGGAAGACTTTAGTTTCGGTAGGGATGGTAAATTTAATATCAATGATGGAATTGTAGAACAAACCGGAAGTAAATTAGAACAAAGCTATCAAGTAATATATCAAGAAGGCCCTACGCCAATTGGCGGTATAAGCACTTATGCCGATTTGCGAATTGGGTATTCGGTAAAGCTTGAGCTTGGAACTCAGCGTAATGACTTGGGACAAATGTGGGTATTGAATCAAAAAGAATCATCCTATTCGGAACTATATTTACAAGGGTCAAGCAACCGTCAGCATTATAGCGGTTTTACAATTACAGCCAATGATAAAGCGCAAGATAGCTATTATAGTGGGAAATTAGAAAAACTTGTGTTTGATTATATAGATGGAGCACAACTATTAAAATCTGTTGTTTATATTAGGATTGTTAAGCTGTTAGAACTGGAAGCATCATCATTAAGAGATGAACCGAAAGGTAATCATCCTCGCGATTTGGAATGGGATTTATCTAAAGGTGTAATTTTCGGTTATTCTAATGATAAGCCCAGCACGTATCTTGTTCCGAATTATCACTTGATATCCAAGGGCAATGCGTATATTAAAAATGGGTCGATTCTTGTTATAACAAATCCCAATGACTATGATTTCGGTGAAATTTCATATGATTATAAGCAGTTTTATAACGGTGTTGCATTTAACGTAAAAGATGAAAATAGCCATTCATTGGAAAGACGGTTTATTGCGAATAAGGAGCAACTACTAAATATGACTGAAAAGTTTACAAGCGATACTTATGGAGAAATCAGGCTTATTGCCGATATAAATTTGTCTGGAGAAAACAATCGTGTTATAGGCACATTAAACTTCTATTTTAACGGCAACGGTCATACTATTTCCAATCTAAAATATACCATCGGCTCGGAAAAGTTGAAGAATGAAAGTAATAACGGATTATTTAAAACAATTACGTCAAAAGGATCTGTTAAAAATCTGAATATAAACAATGTAACTGTAAAATCGGATATAAAACATAAGGGAAGCTTCTATAACTTCGGTACGTTGGCATATGAAAATAATGGCTTAATAGAAAACGTGCAAATCATGGGAAATTGTAATATAGATATCGAACGGCAAGGCTCAATCGTCGGAGGTATAGTATCAATAAATAAAGGAAAAATTTGCAATTCTGTAAATAATGCGTCAATTAGAGGAAGCGGCGATATCGGAGGTATAGTCGGACGAAACGAAGGAACTATTAGCGGTTGTAAGAATTACGGTAATATTAAAATAGTATATCATGCACATAGATCTATCGGCGGTATACTCGGTTATAATTACGGTAGCGGCAACGTGAACGGTTGTAGCAATTATGGGCATATTTCGTCTGAAAATACTATTACAGGATACGTAAATGTAGGTGCAATTATAGGTCATAATGCAGCTGATTTTGACGGCAAAGGCGCTATCGGGTCCTTTTATGTTACATATACGACTTATGACGGTTTTATTTTCGGATGGGGTGCATACGATAACGGTACCTATTTGTTTGCATACAGAAGTTACCGTGTAGGTAAAGATGATAAATCTTTTTAAGGAGTGAAATATGAAAAAGAAATTGATTTGTGCAATACTGACTGCGGTTTTGATTATTGCATCAATAGCTTCATTGGCAGCATGCAGCGAAGTAATTGATTACGACGCGGGTGAATACGGACGGTTGGAAAGAGAGGGAAGCGATTACGTAGTCGCAAACGCCGGATACCGTTTTATCGGTTGGAGTGAACCTGTGCAAAAAGGTAGAAAAACCGTTTATAAGGCGCAGTACGAATATGCGGAGTACTACTTGAGCGAAGTTAAAGATACTTATATATGTCCTCAGGATACTCAGGAAGGGCTTCCATACATAAAGCGAAAAATAACAAATATGCAGACTATGGAAGAAAGAGATGACTTCGCGCCTATGGCGTATACTAAAATATCTTGTTCTGATGAAAGGTGTGAATACGGTTGGTTTGGTGACGGAAAACTTAATGTAAATAAGCGGTCATACGAATTCGACGGGATTCTCACTATTGCTGTTAAGGATAATGAATACAACATAGAGCAAGAAATAAATATTCACGTAGTCCGCAATCGCATTAAGCCTGAAAGTCTCACCATATACCCGTTTTACGGAGAGTACACAGTTGCTGTTGGTGGGTATTGTTATATAGGACGTACTTATTTACCTGAAAACACAACTTTTACTGAATGTGGATTTAATATAGTTGAAATAATAAGGGACGGCGAAGCAATTGACGCGGAAAAAATTAATGAGATTGCTTACTTTGAAGAAGGGAGATATGAGTTTACTACAACCGATAAAGCGCAGGTGGGGGATATAATCAAGGTGCAGGCATATAACTTGCGCGATCCCGATATTATAAGCAATATTTTATCCATCATAGTTTACTGAGAGAATAAACACGAATGAAGAAAGCTACAAGGAATACTAAAATACTTAAACTTATCGCCATTATGGTTTTTACAGTGGTATTATTCTTTGTTGCTTTATTATTGTTGTGTAATACCGAATATCAAACCGTTTATGCGGAAGGCGACGATTTCGGCGGCGGCGACGGTACCGCCGATTCGCCGTATAAAATTTCTACCGACGCGCATTTGCAAAGACTTTCCGCAAACGTGCAAGGCGGCGGGGTAAACGGGTATAACGGTGTATATTTTATTCTGGAAAATAATATCGATCTTACCGAAATATCAAACGGCTCGCTTTCCGGATGGATGCCAATCGGCACAACGTTATACCCGTTTCACGGCGTTTTTATGGGTAATAACAAAAAAATATCCGGCGTAAATATTAACCGAATATCAGATAATATAGGATTATTCGGAGTTACGGGAGAAACCGCCGTAATAAAAGATTTGACAGTCGACGGGCTTATCCGCGGTGGAGCGCATACCGGAGGAGTTGTAGGATATAATTCCGGACGCGTGGAAAACTCGGTTAATTACGCCGCCGTAGGAGTCATGTCTTCCTCGGCAACGGATACCGGAGGAGTCGTCGGATATAACTCCAACGGCACTCTCATAGGAAATTCCAATTACGGTGAAGTTACCAATACCGCATTTAACGTCGGTGGAATTGCAGGAACTAACGACGGGTCGATATTAAAATGCTTTAATGTCGGCGTCGTAAACGGAAAATCGAATGTCGGTGGAATATCGGGGACTAATAGTCGCGACGGACAAATCTCCGAGGTTTTTAATAATGGAAAACTAATTGTTTCAAGTAATTTTGCCGGCGGCATAGTAGGCGACAACAAAGGTAAGGTTTGCAATACATACAATAGCGGAACTATATTGTCTAACGGTATTGCGTCAGACTATTTCGGCGGCATTGTCGGCAACAATGATGGGAGTAACGGAAGCGAGGGGATTGTTTGTCATTCGTATAATATCGGCATAATAGATAGCGTTTCTTTCTATGGTCATATAAGCGCTTTTAATACGGGTGTAATTGAAAAATGCTATTTTAACAGTGAATTCAATAGCGGCGACGTTACAAACGGATTGTTTGCCGTAAACACGTTTGGCCTTACAAGCAAGGTAATGTTGGACGCCGACACTTTAACCAAATCGGGCAAAATGGATTTGCTTAATGAGGATGGGGTATGGATAAGGAGAAATTTTGATAACGACTACGTTTATTTCCCCGAGCTTAGCGCATTATACAGTTTTCAACAATCCAAAGAAAGTACCAAGTTTGAAAGAATCGAATTGTATTATGAAGATATTCAATTGGGCGAAACGGATTTTGAGTATAACGGCGAAGCGCATAATATGGATATCCTTTTGGGGGATATTAAGTTAATCGAAGATTTGGATTATGTTGTGTTATCAAACCCTATAAATGTAAGGGGGGATAACGGCTCTCTTATCGTTTTGGAATTGATCAATTACTATGCCGGAACAGTTTCCAAGGAATTTACAATTCATAAAAGACCTATTACGGTTGTGTGGAGTAATGAAACTTTTTATTATAACGGTAAGGAACAGTATCATACTGTAACTGTTGAAAGCGGTAGGGTAAAGGACGAAAATATCACTTTTGTTTATTACTTTAATTCAAATATAAATGCCGGCGAGCACATTGTAGAGGTTGCTCTGGAAGATACGGCTATAAATAGTAATTATCAATTTACTCCTCAAACACATAAATATACAATACATAAAAACCCCATAACCATATCTTGGAGTAACGAAGAATATGTTTATTCGGGTAAAGTGCAGCATCACATAGTTATTGTTGAGAGTGGGAGAATCGGCACAGAAGTCATAGAATTTGATTATAGCTATGATGATTGTATTAGCGCCGGGCAGCATACCGTAACCGCTTATTTGATTAAAAACACTATAAATGCAAATTATGAATTTGCGCCTCAATCACATAGCTTTGTAATCAAGCCGCAAAGTTTGCTGGTTTCTTGGGATAATGAAGAACTGATCTATAACGGACAGGTTCAACACCCCATTGCTTCCGTTGTAGGAATAATTAACAATGAAAGTGTTACATTGGTATACAATGGATTTGAAAATAATATATGCGCCGCCGACGGCTATTCCGTAGTAGTATCATTAGAGGATACCGTAATTAATGCGAACTATGTTTTAATCGGAGAAGTTGAAAGAATTTATTCAATCGTTAAGTCCGATTTAGTTATCGAGTGGGATGATAATGAGCTTATTTATAATGGCAAACCTCAAAAACCTTCATTCAGTATAGTAAGCGGACAAATAATAAATGAGATAATCGAATTCGATTTTTCAGACTATTCAAAAAATATCAATGCATGCATCGAATATTTTGTTGAAGTTAGCCTCATGTCGAATTCTATTAACATGAATTATATGTTTGTCCCACAAATTAAAACATACACAATAAAAAAAGCGCCGATTATACTTATATGGGAATCCGAAGATTTAGTTTATAATGGGGAGATTCAACACCCTGTTGCGAAGATAGCCAGCCCTATCTTCGATGAGATTAATTTGATTTATGCAAATTATTACGGGCGAGACGCTTATTGCGGATATACAATAGATATAAGTGTAGATAACATTAATTATGAGATAATCAATAGCCTTACTTATGATATTCTGCCCAAAGTAATACAAGTTAAGTGGCTTGGCGAGAATATACAATATAATGGATTGGCACAGCGCCCGGAATACATTATTATCGGGGTTTTGAACAACGAAACAATTAATGAAATAATATCCGACTATTCATCGAATATTATTCCGAATGAATATGAAGTAACTATATTGTCATGTAATCCTAACTATATATTCGATGATACCGATCACGGAATATATAGTATTGTTAAAAGAAAAATATATATAGAAAATGTTACCGCAATTGATAGGTGTTATGACGATACGCAATTTGTGGAATTGTGCGGTGGCGTTTTGATAGACTTAATCGGAAATGACGAAGTATCTTTCGTTCTTGGGCAAGGACAATTACTTGATGTAAATGCCGGTTATGATAAAATTGTACAAACCGATATCATATTAGTCGGGACGCATTCTATCTATTATGATTTGTGTCAACCTAATTTAACGGTTAATATTTTTAAAGCTATAATAGATATGTCTGCAATTAGCTTTAATGCACAAGTTTTTACATATGATGGAACACCCAAAAGCATATTCATCAGCGGAAGTTTGTCAAAGCATTTAAATGTAGAGTATCAAAATAACGGTGCAATAGAAGTTGGTGTATATACAGTAATTGCTAACTTTACTTTGCTGGACGATATAAATTTTGAATCGGTTTTGCCGTTAGTTGCTTCTTTATATATCGTCGATGCTTATAAGTTTGAGTTTGTAACTATTGAAATATTTGATGGAAATGTTTTATACGGAACGGAATTTCAAGTTAAGGAGTGTATGGATATCCTTAACATTTCCGGATTAGAAAAATATAAATTGCAAAGAGGATTTACAATAAATCTCGTTTTAAATGAGGAATTGATAAGTCTGGATGGGGTTTTAAAGTTTAATGTCGTCTTGCAGCGGAAAGTTCTACATAATAATACTCTTAAGGTATATTCAATTATTGATGGTACGCTGCATGAGATTGAATATGGTTTTGAAAAAAATATGTTGGTCTTCTATACGGACAGAATAGGTGAGTTCGTTATTGTAACGCGCAAGAGTTATGATTGGATTTCGGCGATTGCTATTTTAATAATACTTATTACAATAGTTGCTTGTATTAGTTTCTTCTTACGCCGAGTATGGAAGAGTCATAGGAAAGCGAGTGTGGCTGTACTTAATGACTCAAATACAATTGCGCAATCGGAACAAGTAATTGAAAACAGTGGGCTTGATAAAATAGAAAAACATGATATCAAATCGGATTCTCATGACGTACCGCAAATCGAGTTTGTTTTTGATAGTGTATATTGTAAAAATTATGCATGCTTTATGGAATCATTAAACTTTCGCACTGTTGAAAAACAAATCGCTGTTTGCGGTGGGGATCTGTCTGTTGCAAAACTGTATGAAGCTAAGCCTCAGAACTCTGTATTTTGGAAAGGTCAAAGACTCAAGGTGAACGGCAAAAAGTATATACAGTTGCTTGCAGATGTTTTGGAGGTGATTAATAATGCAAAAAAAGATAATTAGGTTTGGTTTTATCATCGGATTAGTGATTTTGTCCGTATTGACTTTTGTTGCTTGCGGACAAAGTGAAAATAGAGTCAAAGTCGAACAAGCTAAAGAACAAGCAATATCGGAATTGATATTGTCTCGTGAAGAATATCCGGATCATTTATATTCTCCCGAAAGAATTAATGAACTGAATATTTTGTTGGAAAACGGGAAGAAAAAAATCGAAGAAGCAACTAAAATTGAGGAAATACAGCAAGTTGTAAATACGGTGAAAAGCGCATTTTCGAAAGTCCCCACAATGGCTCAAGAGATGGAAATTAGACAGGACGAGGAAAAGAAGGCTTTCGCAATCTATAAAAGAGATAGGCAATCCGAATTGGATACGTATAGGGCAATGCTTGATGACAGTAAATATTCTTCGGCTGCAGTTGAAGAATTAGATAGTATTATTATGTCTGCAAAAAACAGTATTTTTTATGCGGAAACGTATGATGCCGTATTACAAATATATAATACTGCTGTTGAACAGCTTTTTTCCGTTAAAACTATTGAACAAGAAAATATAATACGATTACAAATAGCTCGAGATACAGCTATTTTGGCATTGCATAATTATCGTAACGCTAAAAATGATGATTATTATTCATATGATAGTTTGATTGAACTGGATAATATAGTGGAAACAGTTTCGGCCGAGCTGTCCGTCGCAATGTCGTTCAATGAAATAGACCGTATTTTACAGCAAGGGTATATTCTAATTGATTCCGTTCCGATTTCGCAGAATGCTCTAGAAGAATATAAAGCTAACAAGGTGAATGAACTACGGATGTATCGGTTCACTTTTGATGATGACAAATACACTATTGACGGCGTAAATAAGCTTAACCATATTCTCAATGAAGCTATTGACAGAATACAGAGTGCAGAAGATGAGGAGCAGGTAAATGAATATTTTAATACGGCCAAGATTGCTTTGGAAGCCGTTGATACGTATGCGGAATTGCTTGAAACTTACAAAAAAGAGGCTATAGATAGAATTCGTTGTCATCGTGAATCCAAATTAGATATTTGGTATTCTAATGAAGGAATAGTTGCGCTCAATACAATTCTTATCAATGCGCAGCAAGCTATAAACGAGGCGACAACTTTTGAGGCTGTTATCTCGATTGAAAACGATGCGATTAGTGCATTAGATAATGTTAATGTTTTAGATGACGAATTGTTGAGAATAAAAAATGTGCGAGTTAATGATTTGATCGCTTATAGGAACAGTTTTGTAAATTCGGATTATTCCCAGAACGGTATAACGCAGTTAGACCAAATACTTAGTATCGGTTGCGAAAGTATATTACAAGCTGCGTCTTTGGCGGATATTAATAAAGTGTATGAAGCTTCCAGGCAACAAATGAATTCAGTATTAACTAAGGTTCAAGAGTTAGCGCAGAAAAAAATCGAAGCTGTGAAAGAGCTGAATGAGTATAGAAGTAGTTTAGCCGATGAAAAATATAGTTCGTATGGCATTCAATTGCTCAATCGCTATCTAAACGAAGGCATTATAGCAATTAATGCCAGTATTGATTTTGTTGATCTGCAAAATGAATTGATTTCGGCTAAGAATAATTTAGCGAGTGTAATGGAGTACCCCACTGAATTACAATGGCGAAAAAATCAGGCTATAGCAGATATTATTAATGTGCGAAATAATAAGGATAATGCCGCTTTTACCGCTAAAGGTATTGAAATGCTGGATTCTATTGTTGAGATATATACTAATAGAATTAACTCAGTTTTGAGTATAGATGAGATCGACGGACTAAAGGCTGCCGCAATCGAAGAGCTGAATTCGGTTTTAATTTATTCGCAAGAGCTTGCTCAAGAAATTGCACAAACAATAAAAGCTATAGAAAATTATTATGAAGAAAAATTGCTAATCAAATATACGGATGATGGTGCCGTTCTACTTGAATTAGCATTGCAAAAGGGCATATCTTCCATCAAGTCCGCTAAAACTTTTGAACAATTATATGCGGCATATACCACAGCTATTTCTGATCTTGATGATGTAATGACATACGATGAAGAATTGACTGAAGCTAAAAAAATCGCTGAGGAATCTATTCGATTTTATCGTGAAACTAAATTGAACGGCAGTTATACGCAAGAAGGTATTACTTTGCTGGATAAAATATTAATAGATACTATTGAACTAATTTGGAATTCCGATAACTTTGTTTTAGTTTCACAAATGCTGGAAAATGGTAAACTTAATCTAGATGCTGTACCTACATATGAACAGGAATTAGCATTATGTAAGATAATTTTAGTGGAGGATTTAATAGAGTATAGAGCATTAAAACAAAATCAAAATTATTCAGAAGAAGCAGTAAAAAAGCTTGATCAGATTCTAGAGAACGGAATTAACGAAATCAATATGGCCCAAACAATTGATCAAGCAAATGATGCATTTGTCCGTGCAAAAGTTAGCCTAGATTCAGTCCCCAATTTAAATCAAGGAATTCAATTAATCAGAGAAAATGCTATCGAGGCTTTGAGAGCTCATCGTAATAAAAAGAATAATGCCGATTATTCAAGCGAAGCTGTGATCGCTTTAGATTTGGCGTTGAATAAAGGTATTCAAAGTATTAATAGTGCTTTGACGGAAGATGAAATACTTGATGCATTAAATAAAGCAATTGCGGATATAGATAGCATTAAATCTATTGCCGATGTATTAATTGAAAGTAAAAATTCGGCCTTGTACACTCTCAGAAGCTATAGAAACTCTAAAAATGATAATGAATATTCTGATGAGGGAATTAAAGAGCTTAATGACGCGCTCCGTAATGGTGAAATCGCTATTGACAAAGCTTCTACCGTTGATGAAGTGGAAAATGCCCTGCAGTTTGCAAAGAACGCAATTGATGCAGTGCGCACAAAAGCAGAAGAAGAAAATGTTGATATTTGGGCGATTAAAGCAGCAGCATTGGATGAACTCAATATTTTTAGAGAAAACATGTGCGATGATAATTATGGACCGAAAGGAATTCAGCAGCTAAACAATATTATAATGAATGCAATTTCTGAAATCGCTGCTGCGTCAACAGAAATAGAAATTAAGCAAATTGTGCAACAAACAAAAGAAAATTTACAAAGCGTTAAACAATTCGGAGAGGAATATCAAAATGAGATATATGTATATAGGGATTCTTTTGCAGATGATGATTATTCCTTAGATGCCCTAGAAAGACTTGATGCCATTACGCAAAAATACGCTACTATGATTATTTCTAGTAATAATAAAGAAGAAGCGCGTCAAGCATATTTGGAAGCTATATCAATGTTGGATTCTGTTTTACCAAAAAATGGTGATTCTAGAAATAAAATAAAACGTATTGCAATTGCTGAAATAACAGAGTATAGAGAAAGTAAACGGCGCGAAGACTATGATGATGACACCAACATGAAACTTGATATCATTTTATCTAATGCTATTGAGCAAATTACTATGAGTGTAAATCAAATAGAAATTGACGAAAAAGTGGTTAATGCAAAAAAACAAATGAATCAGTTAAAGTCGAATAACCATAATTTAGCTGTATCTTGGCTTACTCAATATCGAGAATTATTTGACGATGATGATTATTCTGAAGAAAATGTAGATTTACTTGACAGCATATTGGATACTTTTATAGAAAATGTTGCCAGCTACTCTTCTTTGAAAAATGCATTGTTAGAGGCTGTAAAGAGTATGGATAGCATTGCAACACTGTCGGGCGACAATAGACAATCCGTAAAGGATTTCTATATTAACGAGGTACTTATTTATAAAAATGCGTTTCGTTTATCTAATTACAGTATAGCAGGTATTGAATTATTAGAGTCGTATAGCGACCGTGCTATATGTATAATTCAGCTATCAACGACTTTAGACACGAGTGCTTTTGAAAATGCGTTGAATGAGGCGAAACGCGCAATGGACGCTGTTTTAACATTGAAAGGGGAAGCTGACAAAGAATTGTCTGA
>JAFLTD010000044.1:0-4046 GCA_022510625.1 Lachnospiraceae bacterium | reverse complement strand
TACAAGACTTTATTGATACCGACTTTGAAATAGAGCAGTTGCCTGATGCGTTGAATGAAGCGAAACGCGCAATGGATGCTGTTTTAACGATAAAAGATGAAGCAGAAAATGTCGAAGTATGATGAATAGGACGATTATTATAACAGAATTTTTCTAATCTTTTATAGAGTGGTGTTCAGTTGGGATCTCATCTATCCCGTCAAGTGATACCGAGCTGAATTCAAGGTTTAGCTCGGTTTTTGCATCAATCAAATTTTTGTGTTTTTGTCATAAATATAGATTTCTACAAGGGCGGTTTGAATATAAACGTACGAAGTGTTTATCGTGTTTGAAAGCAGAATAATAAAAAATTTTTAAGTGGCGGTGGAAAAAACAGATAAAAAATCACTATTGAATAATAAAAGCTATAAGGATGTTTTTATGCAAACCACACAACAAGAATCTTGTTAGTTCCGGGAACATAGAGCATAGTATCGATTTTATGTTTCATTTGTGGAAGACTGTTAGTTGTATTATATCATAAAAATAGCTGTCTATAAATTTTACTTCGTTTTAGCTTTATATTGCAAAAGAGTACAATGCAAGAACCAGTCCTTATCAGCTTTCCCGTATTGATTTTGGTAAATAGCGTCTAATATTTCTATAATCTCTGGTTTAGATTTATTTATTAATAATTGAATTAAATACTCTGGTTTCATATTTTATAAAATATTTACAAAGGAGAGTTTTTATGCAAAAGCACACAATTGTTCATATTTCAGATTTACATATATCTTTAAATAATCTGAACACTGTTCGAGAGTTGAAAACAGCATTAATTAAAGATATTAAGGAGCATATAACCGACTCAACTATAGATATGATTGTATGCAGTGGGGATTTGGTTTTTTCCGGCAAAGAGGAAAATTTTGAGATGGCGTTGGATGATTTTGTAGCGCCTCTATTGAATGCGTTTAATTTGTCAGAAGATTCATTTATATATGTTCCCGGTAATCATGAAATTGATATTAATAAAATCGATCCTGACTTTGCTATGCAATTTACAAAAAGGGTGTTAACGGATGGAGTCAAGAAATCTGATTTATGTAAAAGCAATGTTACAGACAGATTAAGCGGCTTCTATAGTTTTTCTGAAATTTTCAACAAGCTTGATAACACGAAAATTGTAACAACAAAAATCGTTAACTTTAATAATATAAAATATGGGATTAGTCTCGTAAATACTGCATGGAACTCATCTGGAAATAGTAGGGACGATGCAAAAAGAATAGTGGTTTTGAGAGATGACTTTGTGGATAGTATAAATTTAATTGAGCAGTGTGATAAAAAGATTTTAGTGATGCATCACCCGATTGATTGGTACGAGGATAATAATGCTGCAGAGATTGAATTGCTACTAGGGAAATATGATTTTGTTTTAACTGGACATAAACATCACGAAAATAACTGTGAAGTTAGTAACATGAATGGGCGGACTATAATCAATGCTACTTCTAAGCTGGATATTTCCAATGGGGAAAATGGATACTCAATTATTCAATTTAGTACGGAAACAAGTGATGTTTCGATTATAAATAGATGTTATGTGAAGTCGAGAATGACTTTTGCCCCGAATATTCGTATAGCTGATGATGGTTTATTTGTAACTAAGATAGAACCGGCTGACTATGATCGTCAATTAATTTGTGACATTGTTTTACACACACGCAGGGGCTTTTATCAGAATATAGATAAACTATTTATAACAAATTTGTTGGAAGTTAATGAGCCAAAAAAGTTTGATGATTTGTTTGTAGAGCCAATTGTAAGTAGGCACTCCGAATTAACTAAAGCCAGGTATGATGAGATAGATGATGAAAAAATAGATGTATTTGAGGAAATAAATATCAATAAATATACAATTTTATGGGGGCGTAAGGAGGCGGGGAAAACGATTTTTGCAAATTATATTGCTAAAAGGTTTTATGATAATTACACGCAGTCACATCTAATCCCAGTAATAATTGATTGTAGATTTTTGGGTACTTATAAAACCGCATTGATAAAAGAAATTGGGGATATATTAAACAATTTATGTGATAGTGATTTTAGTATTCGTAAGATTGATATTGAAAGAATATGCCAAAACGGTGCTTTTTTAATTATATTGGATAATTATGATAATACTTATAAACAAAATGAACAGTTGAAAGCATTTGAAAATGCATACCCAAGCAACAAATTTGTGTTTTTTAGAAATGAAATGCCTGCTGTGTTTTCTGACGAAGATAAAATTACTTTAATTAACAGCATTGATGAAAGCTCCAGTGTAAATCTATTTATCAGAGCTATGGACAAGCATAATATTCGTTTGTTAGCAAAGAATATGACATCCATAAATCCAACAATAGAAGATGCTTACGTAAACAGAATTATTTACAGTTTTTCAACTAATAACATGCCAAGAACTCCGTTTGCAGTATCCTTGATATTGGCAATATGCGATGAAATGTCGGATTATATGCCAACTAATCAAGCAAAGATAGTGGAACTTTTTATGGAAAAATTGCTTGAAAAGCTGAACCCACAAGAAGTATATTCAAGAACGTATGACTTTAGCAATAAAGAAAAGTATTTAGCAGAACTTGCTTTTGAAATATATAAAACTCACAGTTATTTTATTTCTAAAGATGCATTCTATAGTTTTACGATTGAATATCATAACAAAAAGGCGTATGAGCTTTCGGACAGTAAGTTTGACAAACTTTTTTTTGAGAAAGGAATTCTATCGTTATATGACGACAAGGTTTTTTTTAGATATGAATGTTTAAATCATTATTATTTAGCTAAATATTGTTTGTTCAATCAAGATTTTTTTAGCAGAAGCATTTTAGCAAGTGATTTTTATTTAAATTACTGCGATGTAATTGCTTATTATGCGGGCATGGATAGGGAAGATAAAAAATTATTAACTACATTGATAGAATATGCCAAACCATATATAACAAGCCATGCCGATGCTGCAAATCTTTTAGAACAAGAAACAATAAAAATGCGGTTAAATATTTCAGAGGATGAAATACGAGATATCATAGGTAATACAAAGCAATTGCCCACAGAAGAAAAAGATAAATTAACCGATGTGCCAGATAAGTCTATTCAATATAATCCAATAGATACTAGAACCAATATAGAGTATGATGATAATGCGGCATTCTCGCTATTAATAGAACTTTTGGGAAAGGTGCTTCGGAGTAGTGAAGAATTAGAAGCGACAGTTAAAAAAGATGGGTTATCAGTCTTTATAAGTGGATGTATAATATTATGGCAAAAGTTTAGAGAATCACTTTTAGAGTTTGCACAGGCAGTCAATGAAGAGATAATAGTTAAAAAGCAGGTGAAAGAAAATAAAAATTTCAAAGAGATTAATGAATCTTTAGAAAAGGCTTATAACACTTTTTGTGATATAATTAAACTAAGTGTGCCTTTGGCTATGTCGGGGTTTATATTTGATAGTGTGGGCACTGATAAAATGAAAAAAATATTCTTAGAGACTTATAATTTGCTGACAAAAGATAGCCCCGAAAGATTGTTACTCGTTTTATTAATTTGTGATTTAAAAATTTCTAATTGGAATAAAATATTAATGGATTATATCAAATCCGTATCAAAACGTGATTATCAATGGATAATATTTTTTAAATGTCAACATTATTTACAATTCAATTATTTTAGCGAGAATACAAATAAAATCATTGAGCCTATGGCAGATTGTTTCATAGCAGCAAACAATTATAGTAAGCAATCAAAATCAAAAATTATTGGCGAGTTGAAAACAAAAAAACTATTAATGCCTTTTTCAAAAACAGATTAAAAAGCGAATAATAAGAGACTAGTACGATTTTTTATAACGAATAATTGGAAAGTATGCAGTGCTACAAGGTTTTTGTTAGCAGTATATAATTTGGTGTACCTACAAGGTTCAATTCTGTTGCAATTGTGTCCACCATAAAAAACCGCCTTCGGGCGGTTTTTTAAATGAAGCGCCGCATGCGCGGCATGAAGAA
>JAFLTD010000043.1 GCA_022510625.1 Lachnospiraceae bacterium | reverse complement strand
AAATCAAATATGGCGCAGAAGCCAGAGCAGCCTTGGAATCAGGCGTAAATCAGTTAACGGATACGGTCAGAGTCACACTCGGACCGAAAGGAAGAAACGTAGTATTGGATAAGTCTTACGGCGCACCGCTTATCACCAACGACGGTGTGACGATTGCGAAAGAGATCGAGCTTGCGGACGCATTCGAGAACATGGGCGCACAGCTTGTCAAAGAAGTGGCAACCAAGACCAACGATGTGGCAGGTGACGGTACAACGACCGCTACCGTATTGGCACAGGCTATGGTCAACGCAGGTATGAAGAACCTGGCAGCAGGTGCAAACCCGATCATCTTGAGAAAAGGTATGAAGAAAGCTACCGATTGCGCTGTGGAGGCAATCGCTAAGATGAGCTCCAAGGTAAAAGGTAAAGAGCACATCGCAAGAGTTGCAGCCGTATCTTCCGGCGACGAGGAAGTAGGACAGCTGGTAGCTGACGCTATGGAGAAAGTATCCGGCGACGGCGTTATCACCATCGAGGAGAGCAAGACCATGCTGACAGAGCTCGACTTGGTAGAAGGTATGCAGTTCGACAGAGGTTATATCTCCGCATATATGGCAACGGATATGGATAAGATGGAAGCGGTTCTTGACAATCCGTATATCCTGATCACAGACAAGAAGATTTCCAACATTCAGGAGATCCTTCCGATCTTAGAGCAGATCGTACAGTCCGGCGCGAAGTTACTCATCATCGCAGAGGACGTAGAGGGCGAGGCTCTCACAACACTGATCGTAAATAAACTGCGCGGTACTTTCAACGTGGTAGCTGTCAAGGCTCCCGGATACGGCGACAGAAGAAAAGCAATGCTTGAGGATATCGCAATCTTAACAGGCGGTCAGGTGATCAGCTCAGAGCTTGGTCTTGAGTTAAAGGATGCTACCATGGATCAGCTCGGACGCGCGAAGTCCATCAAGGTTCAGAAAGAGAACACAGTCATCGTGGACGGCGAGGGCAATAAGAAAGAGATTCAGGCAAGAATCGGTCAGATCAAGAAACAGATCGACGAGACAACTTCCGATTTCGACAGAGAGAAACTGCAGGAGCGTCTTGCGAAGCTGGCAGGCGGTGTTGCGGTAATCCGCGTAGGTGCTGCCACAGAGACAGAGATGAAAGAGGCAAAACTTCGTCTGGAGGATGCGCTTGCAGCAACCAGAGCTGCCGTGGAGGAAGGTATCATCTCCGGCGGTGGTTCCGCATATATCCACGCTTCCAAAGAGGTAGCGAAGTTAGCCGATAAGCTGGAGGGCGACGAGAAGACAGGTGCACAGATCGTGTTGAAAGCACTGGAGTCACCGTTATACCATATCGCAGCGAACGCAGGCCTGGAAGGCTCCGTTATCATCAACAAGGTGAGAGAGTCCAAGGTCGGTATCGGTTTCGATGCTCTGAAAGAAGAGTATGTGAACATGGTAGATGCAGGTATCCTTGATCCCGCGAAGGTGACAAGAAGTGCACTGCAGAACGCTACAAGCGTAGCCTCCACACTGCTCACGACAGAGTCCGTGGTAGCCAACATCAAAGAGCCCGAACCTCCGATGCCTGCAGGTGGCGGAATGGGAATGATGTAGCAAGCGCCAGTGAAAAACAAGCGACGCGAAGCGGCATTTGTTTTTCACGCGCTGCTAACTAGCAAGCCAGACTGCGTAGCAGGATGAATGAGCGCGATAGCGCGGGCTTGCGAGTCTAGTATGATAAAGTATTCTAGGGAAGAGTGATCCGGAAGGGTTACTCTTCTTTTTCGTATTTGTATATGGCACCCCCTCCCCGAAACCATCCCGCGCTCTCCGACTTCGGCCAATGGATTTTCTAAATGTTCCGGGGAGTTAATATATCCGTACGCAACCGCCCTCAACGAGCCTCCACGCTCGGTTCGGGCTTTTCGGGACATCCGTGTCCCGAAATTGCTGGTAGAGAACGGAACATTAAGAAAATCTCATTTACCTGCGTTAGGAGAGCGTGGGATGGTTTCGGGTGGGGCTTATTAAATATGAAAAATATTTAGATGAATTCGCAATTTTTTTCTACTATTGCAATGACTTTATACACAACTTGTAGTATAATCACCATATAAGACATACTAAAGAGAGTGTTTTCGTGATATACAACAAAAAAGAGCAGAAATGTGACGAACTACACTGCATAATATAGCGAATGATTTGTGTGGAAACGTTTATTTTGCCCATAATTAGAGAAAGTTTAGAGTAGGGCAATGAGATGTGAAAGAACGAGGAATCAATTATCACATAAAGGAAAGGACAATGATAGAAGATTTATGGGGGATAAATAAATGGAGAATCTATTTTATGAGGTTTGTTATGAATTGTTGTCTCATTATTTAGATTATTCTGATGTGGCAGACACTTTCAAAAGTATTAATGATGGCTTGGACTATAGAAACAATTTCCCTTGGAATATTATTGATTTTGAGCAGAAGAAAGGTGATATAATTTCATATATAGAAAAGGTGCGTCTAAACAACATCATTGATGCGTATCGGGAAAAGGAAAATCCACTTATATTGGTGCCAGTGCCTTCTGGTAGATTGCTTTCCCAAGCGACACCAGAAGAATTATTTAATAATTTGACAGCAGAGATACCGAGGCTTGTTTTGAAGGGTATTCATCAAGCAATAAAACATTTATATATCGTTAGAGATGATAATGAACTTACGGCGGAGTTATTACAGCAAGATATAGCCGTTTTGCAGAAGTATAGGTTATAGGATGTGATGGAAAGTCAAAATGGAGAATCTAAAAATGAATACGTCGAATTTGACAGAGCTATTATGGAACGTGCAAATGATGCGGATGTTTTGCAACTGGAGATCTCCATTGTATCAGTCTTTAAATCCAAGGAGTACTAGGAAAAACATAGTTATGATAACTACGATAAATAATTAAAAATTATTTTCTCTAGATGAATTATAAAAAAGGTAGTGTAGATGTTGCAACAAAATCGTAACAAAAGAAAACGGATGGTACACAACATGGAAAGCAAAGTATCACAGCCATATATTTATGAAATTGATGACAATGAGAAATCGTTGAATGATTTTGAAACAGAAATCAAAGAGAAGGAGTCGGAAAAAATAGAAGATATTATTTTGAATTATCCGACAGTATATGTTCACAATTGGGGATCTCCCATGTCCTATGACGTATATGTAGGTGAAACAAATGATATTATGCAAAGGACTAAACAGCATTATGCGGAAATGAACAATGTTGCATCATGGCAATATAATTTGCGGAAGAATAATGCAACACTATATATTATAGGTCATGAACACTTCAACAAGTCTATGACGTTAGATATTGAGCATCACATGATGCTTTACCTGATGAGTGTTGAAAATGTAAGAGAAGTACATAATCAGAGGGGTAATCCACAAGGTAAGTATTTCCCGAAACATGAACTAGATAACATATTTCAAAAGATTTGGCATAAGCTTCATAGGCTAAATGCAGATCTGTTTCCGGTGGAAAGTAAAATCAGGCAATCTGCCATTTACAAAGCGTCACCATTGCATAGGTTGACAGAAGAACAGGAGAAGGCAAAAGAGTTAATTATTGAAAAAACTCTGAAAATTCTGCAGAGTGAAAGCAGGGGACAGTTGATTTTCATAGAAGGGGAAGCGGGTACAGGCAAAACTGTACTTAATAGCAGTACATTCTATGAAATGTATACCAGTGCAGAGGGATTTGGTTTAAACGATTTAGAATGTTATCTTTTGGTCAATCACGATGAACAGATAACGGTTTATGAACAGATTGCAGAGAAGTTAGGGCTTACTGACAGATATGGTAATATTGTCTGCAAGCCAACAACTTTTATAAATCATCATAGTGAAGCCGAACCCGTAGATATAGTCTTTATTGATGAGGCACATTTACTTTTGACACAAGGTAAGCAATCCTATCAAGGTAATAATCAACTGGAGGACATTATCGCAAGGGCAAGAGTTGTTGTAGTCATGTTTGACGAAAATCAGATATTGACTACAGAACAATATTGGGAAGAATGTTTGCTGAATGAATACAGAGATAAGGCAAAACAGTCAGATACCTATATTGAATTGAAAAACCAGTTGAGAATATCCGCAAGCAAAGAAACGGTAAATTGGATTAATACATTTACTAAAGATTTGAAAATTCAGAAGATTCCGGAAGACGAAAAGCGATATGAGATCAGAATCTTTAATCGTCCTGTTGAACTTGAAACAGCAATCAAGGAAAAAGCGGCATCTGCGGATTCAGCGTTGTCAAGGATGGTGGCAACTTATGATTGGGAGTACAATTCCAATTCCGCCCCTCAAATGGAAGGAAGGCTATCAAAATATTGGGAGGTTATGGTAGATAGCTGGCATAGACCTTGGAATAGGGAGCTTCAAAAAGAAATGGACAAAAAGGAAAAGAGAAAAATTAAGTCTCTTGCGTGGGCAGAACAGCCGCAGACGATTAACGAAGTTGGCTCTACCTTTACTATTCAAGGATT
This sequence comes from Lachnospiraceae bacterium, assembly GCA_022510625.1. Lineage (GTDB taxonomy): Bacteria > Bacillota > Clostridia > Lachnospirales > Lachnospiraceae > UBA3282. The sequence continues at coordinate 19,704 of JAFLTD010000043.1, read as the reverse complement.
TGATTTGAATTATGTGGGAGTTATTCTTGGTCCGTCTGTAAAATATCGTGACGGAAAGATAATACTTGATCCGAAAGAAAGTTATAACCATAAAGCAACAAGAAATCGTACAATGTCAGATGGCACGCATAAAAAGTTTGGTGAGAAATTGATACAGAACGAGATGCGCGTATTAATGACAAGAGGCGTGAATGGACTGTACATTTATGCTTGTGACGAAGAATTGAGAAATGCGTTGATAGATGCATCAAAGTGATTTTTGAAGGAATACAGGAGAAAATTATAATGAGACAAGAAACGATCGATCAGGTGTTAAAATTTCGGGACGATAGGAATTGGAAACAATTCCATAATCCAAAAGATTTAGCAATATCCATAAGCTTGGAAGCGGCAGAATTATTAGAGGTGTTTCAGTGGAGTGCAGATGATGTTGTATGCGCAGATAAGTCAGAAGAGATAAAAGAAGAACTTGCAGATGTCATAATTTACTGTACTCTTATGGCAGATACCTGTGGATTCGATGTGGATGAAATTGTACGGGGGAAGTTGAAGAGTAATAATGAAAAATATCCAGTAGAGAAGGCGTTTGGAAGTAAGGAGAAGTATACGGAGTTGGGATAGAATGCGTTTGAAGAAGTTATTTAAAATATAGAAATAAAAGGAGAAGTGGATGTATTTGGAGAGCAGCACTTTTGTTTAGGTGTGAATGAGCGCTTAAGCTTATACATATGAAAAAAATAGGATGATTTCAAATAGTGTGCGAAAGCAAAGCGTAATTCATATAACTACATAACACGAACAATTTTAGTTTGGGAATGAGAACACATTTGTTGGATATTTACCCCCCCAAAAAAAATATAAGATAAGTTATTGCAAAATGTGTGTTGACATAGTCGGGTAAAAATGTAGCTGTTAGCGATTACAAAGCAATTAGAGGTAGCCGAGAACAAATAAAGGTAGTAAGTGACACAGGGCACTTTTAGAATTGTAATATAGCTTGAAAAATATACGACTTTTTGGATAGTTCTTTAGATTATGGAAAAATGAGATTCGTCAAAAGAAAAGGAGTTACGATATGCCAAGAGGGAATGATGCAATCCCATCATGGAGTGGGTTTAATTATCAAGGGAAAATAATGCTTTTATGTATTATGGAAAAAATAAATTCTATAATTTTATCTGGGAAAGATTTATCAGAATATGAAGTAGAGTTAGAACTGCAAGAGGATTTTGTGTTTATTGAAAAAGGAAAATCGAGGCAATTCTATCAGGTCAAGGCGACTCTATCTAGAAGTAAATGGAATGAATATGAGGAGGCGTTAGAAAAGCTTATTAATCATAGAAATTCGTCTAATAATGCTTCAGCAGATTGCTATTTTGTTGTTGCTAGACCAATAAGTGATTGGACTAGTTCTACAAACCCGTATAAATCAAGTGTCAATATCTATAAGTATAATAGCAATGAAGTGGAAGTGGATGGAGTAAAAGGACCTATTTATACGGAGATTGAGAAAATACTTCATTATAAAGGTATCAAATTTAAAAATATTGAAGCAATATATGGGAGCCTGTGCATTTTTATTGATGATAAAGTGGCTCTAATGCATACGCAGGGAGCAAAGGAAAGAAAATATAAGATTGGTTTCAGTGAATTCCTCAAAACTGCCCTAGATGCTGTAGATAAAATAGATGCGGAAAAGGAATATGTAATTAAGGAAAAAGCATATGAACACATGATAGCTGGACTAAAAAAATCATTAATAGATTTATGTCAAAAAAAATGCCATAGAAAATATGAGGATTGTGAAAGTAAGTGTGCATTGAAAACATCATATAAAAAGATATTAGAACTTACAGATTTAAGAAAATATTGCAAGGTCATAAATCCTTCTGTTGTAGAAGAATGGGATGATGAAATGTCATATGTAGAATATTTTTCCAAGAGTAAGATAAAGCAATATATTCTCGGAATATTTCTAGAAAGTAATAATTCTGAATTGATAGAAAGTAAAGAGAATACTGTAGGAATGCGTTCGGAGATAAATCCATTATCTCAAGGAATTCTTATTCCGACATTGCTTGATTTAGCGGAACCATTTGATTCGATAGAAGATTCAATGCAAAACAAGCTTCAAACATTAAGGGAAAATACGGAGGTTTTAGATGAATTGATTGGAAATTCTATTACTGTAGAATCAAATGATTATTTTAATAGTAGCAGTATATCGCAAGCACAGATTACATCTGCTTGGGAAACGTTTGATATAAAAGAAATTAGTAGTATCCCATGTGATATTGGATTTGTAACAGTATCGGATTTACGAAATTATTTTAAGGAAAATGGTGGTAATTATGAATAAATTTATAAATATGCTTTCCAAAATTAATGGCGGAAATTTAATTGATGGTCAAGAAAATAGCGACATTGAAATAAATTTAAATTCAAAGGTATCTAAACTATTTGTAGATAGATTTGACGAAAAATATTATTTTTTTGCCGAATATTTAACTGATGGGAATAGGGACAATTGGAAGCAAATCCAAGATGATACAGTAAACAATGTTGAAGTTTTTGGAGAAAGCAAACCTAATCCAAGTGATTCTTATTTGATTCTTTTATGGAAAATTGATCGAGTTGACGATGTCACTTATTCAAAAATTATTGATATAGAAGAAAATGTATTCTTCTATAAAAAATATGTTTTGTATTATACACAAGAGGAATACGACGCATTAAATGAATGGGTAGCGAAAAATGGTAATATGAATATAGAGAAAGTTCTTGAAATTCTGTCTGATGAAGCCGATGAGATGCCACTATATGCGAAATTATTAGTAAGGGTTATTACTAAAATTCCTTTCTGGGATTTAAAATTCCCATCAGCGGTGCTTGAGGATTTTGAGCATATAGTTGATGTAAAGATCTCTAATATGCGTAACGCCTCAAAAACTGAAGTTCAAGAAATGAAAAAAATAATTGTTAATAATTATAATGATGCAAATATCTTAGCTGATACTATTTTTTCAGAGTATTTAAAGGAGTGGTGCTAATGGGATATATAATTGAAAAAATACAAATTCGAAATCTGAAATATGTCACAGATGATAATCCAGTTCTGATTGATATAGAGAAAAGCAATATGGTTATTCTAAATGGGCAGAATGGGTATGGGAAAACTACCTTTTTTGATGCTATTGAATTATTAGTAGTGGGGAAAATTCAACATTTAATTCAAATTGCTAATAAACAATCTGTCTCTAAAATCATGGAAGAGCTAGCAAATTCACAGGATAAAGATATTGTTGTTACTGGGTGGCTGTTGCCTTTAGAAGGGGAACGAGTAGTTCTTACAAGAAAATTTAAAGTAGATAGCGAGTTTGAGAGTGAAATATGGTGGAATGATAAAGTTATCACTCAAGATGAATTAAATAATAATTTGCAAATAACACAGAGCTTTTTTAATATGGGTACTTATATTTCGCAAAGTAAGTCATTGTCTTTCTTAGAGAATAAATTAAAGGATAGAAAGGCGTTAGTGACTAATTTAATAAGTACAAAAGATGTTGATGATAAAGTTACTCTCTTGAGAGATACATCGCAGGCGTTGAAAGAGAAAATTGAATATAAACAAAAGGAATTAGAAGATAAAGTTTTAGAACTTACTAATAAAATTATATCTCTTAATAATGAGCTAATTATTTCTCAAGAAGCCTATAAAGAAACAGAAGACTATGTACGCTTGTTTAAAGAAGAATATGACTTTGACAAAAAGGAGATAGAGACAAATATATCATATAAATCGTTTATTGAGCCATTGACACAGATTAGAGATTTTTTGTTGGATTTTGAGGACTATTCAAAAATAATTAAGAATAAAAGAATAGATTTTGCCATAAATATTCCAAAAGAGATTTATATGAAATTATTTTTTATGAATTTGGTGCAAGAGATTGGTGATCATACGGATATAATCAAAAATGTGGAAAAATGTCATTTGTACCTTTCGACTATTTCTAAAAAGGAGTGGTATGTTGAAGTAGAGCTCTGTAAAGTCGTAGGGGTTTCCATTGACGATATTAATGATATAAAAAAGAAAATAGAAAACCTTAATACATTTGTTGCTAATTTAGATAACACACAAAAATCTTTACTTGATTTACAGAATTCAAGACGTAGTTTAATTGAAAAATATCATATTGGAATTGAGTCCCAATATACTGAAAGGAATATATGTCCCCTTTGCGGAACGTTTCATAAAGACATAGATAATGTGTTTGAGGAGGTAGAAAAAAGCTTACTGAAATCTATAGAAGATAGTAGCTTGATGAAATCACAATTGTTGCATCAGATTGAAATAGATTTTGAAAGAAAAGTTGTACCATTAATCAATGCGTATATTGAAAAAAATAGTCGCCTCTATATTAACTCGTTGTCGTTAAATATTTGTTTGGGATTAAATTCAGATGAATTGGAAAGAATGCTTCGAGAATTTAATGTAGAAATGGGAGACTTCGGAACTAATCAAGTAGCACAAATCGCAAATTTTGAAGTACAATATGAAAAAGTAAAACAAGAACTGAATGGCTTAAAACAGAATGTTTCAAAAGTAATATCAGAGGAAGCAATAGATAACTACAAAACAATTCACACGAAATATTATCAAAAAGAAAAACCAGCGCATTCAGCAGAAGATATTGAAAAAAAGATTGGCTATATTGCTAAAAAATATGTAAGTGATACCAACAGAAAAATAGCGGAGTTCGAGAGTAAAAAAATAAATGCAGAAAAAGATGTAAAGCAGTTTCGAGAAGCAAGTGCAAAAGTTTTAAAAAATGTATCTGATTTATATGCAAAATATAATGATGCTAGTAAAGACTACCAGTCAAAGCTTGCCAATGCAATAAGAGTACCGGTTCTAATATATAGTGGTAAGATTATTCAAAATTTCCCGCTTGGATTGGGCATAAATACAAAGGTTGCAAAGAACCAATTAACATTTGAATCATTTGAAAAAAAAGGAACTGATGTATTTAATATTTTGAGTACAGGACAATTAAATGGATTAGCAATTTCCATTATGTTTGCTATAAGAAATGTCTATGGTCAAAACTGTGGTTTTAATGTTATGATGATTGATGATCCATTACAAACGATTGATGAAATTAGTGCGATTTCCTTAGCTGATTTATTATCTAATAGTGATATAAATCAAGTAATAATGTCAACACATGAAGACAATAAGGCAAGAATGTTGGAATACAAGTTTAAACAACGCAATTTGAAGATAAAAGAGATTAATATGAAACAGGTTTATTTAAAATCAAAAGAAATTATATATATGCATTAGTGTGTAAGATTAATTGAGGTTTGATTATTTGAATCATATATATTGAATAACTGAATCAGAGCATGGGCAATTAGTATTTGTATTTATCATGCCCGCGATCCATATATCGTTAGATCAAAGGTAAGATATTACCCTCGGTGGAACATCTCAGTACATTGAATATTCTTCAAGACGTGTATTTGGAGGGACTACTTATCTTGAAAAATCAGCATGCGGTTTAGAATATATTAAATGAAACTAATATCCATGTAGTGGAGCGCCTGCAATGTTATTACGAGCGTCTTGTAAAGCCAGCGTAACGATTGGACTATCTGTCCAATGACGAAATAATACAGATATATTATCCTCTTATCAGAGCAAAGAAGTAGTTTCTGATAAGAGGATTTTTAGGCGGGGATTATAAATATGCAAACAAAAAAAGTTAATGTTTTTGAACCTTCCAAGAGGAAGGTCCTCTGCATTGCAAACGAACATGATTATCTTGGAGATGGAACAATTATCCGGGAAGATGAACTTGAAGTTGGCAGACAATATACTTTTGTAAAGGGTGAGGCAATGCCATATGGTTCAATGGTTCATCTGGAAGAGCTGCCGTGTAAATATGGATATTGAAGCCGAAACAGACAGAAAAGAAGGGTGGGTCTATTCTATGGAGGAATTTCGGTCAATGATGGATGAACTTATTATAAGGCATCAGAATTCTCAAACTTAGCCAATTGAGCGCGCAGTCGCTCGTTTTCAGCAGCCAATGCCTGATTTTCAGAGACCATTGCTTGCTTTTCAGTAGTCCATTCTTGCTTCTCAGAGATTAATACAGCATTCTCCTCAGTGAGCTTTGCCAGCCTGTTGTTGACCGCTCTCTCATGGGCAAGATATTCTGCTCTGGCCTGACTCCTCTGTCTTGCCGCCTCATCAGCATTATAGGTATAGAGTTTTTCGGACGCTTCCGTCAAAACAGGGTTATTTTCAGCAATCATCTTGATTTCCTCCCAAGTGGTCGATTTGAAGAGCCTTGCCCAGCGGTCGATGCCGTAAGTCTTGTCTTCATCAGTGGCAAGTTCTATATGTGTTAAGTCTACCACACTCAGAATGAATTTGTCACTATATAAATGTTGATTCTTAATATTTAACAGTTTATATGTTGCATAGAATTCCGGACATTCAGGAAATGGAGTGAAATCCAGAAAACCAATGTGGATAGCGGGTTTACACTCTGTATAGTCTTGTCCTTTATCCAGTTGATCAAAACGACGGCATAGGTAACTTAAAGAGCGTTCCGACCAGTTATATTCATTGACGACCTGCATTTCCAGATTTATGAGTGCCGCATTGTTAAGAGTTATCTCAACATCCAGTATAAATTCTTTGGCATCGAAGGTATCTCCCGGCAGAATAGGGTTTTTGATTTCAATTGACAGGATATCCTCGTCCTTCAGATGAAGCAGCGCACAGATGAGCCCCCTAAGAACTCGTTCATTTTCCTGTAAGATTGTGCGGAACATGTAGTCATTGACAAAACCATAATCGATGGGTCCGGTGGCATTCCGAAAGGAATGGGAGACAGAGTCAGAAGTGATAGGTAGATTTTTAGACATAAATAGAGTCCTTTCTTTTGTGATATGTTAATGTGTTAATAGTGGGACATTTGGTGAAACACCAAAGACCTTATTACTGTGAAAAGGGACAGAAACCCTTTTCGAGTGAACTTATGATAGCATGGATTGAATGATCGTGTCAACAACATTAACTAAACCCGACACGCCTCGCATTTGCGAACCGTGCCGGGTCATTTCTTTACTTCCCCCTCAACTTCCCGTCAATCCTATTGTAAATAAAGCTGATCACGAAGCACAGCACGCCGCTGACGAAGAAGCTGATGGCGTTCTCGATGGTGCTGTCGTATTTGATGTCTACCATGATCAGTTTGACGATGCTGATCATCGATAGGATCAGACCGTACATTCTGAAAGCGATCATATCCTTGTAGAAACCTGTCACGATGCTGATGATGGCGAAGACGAGCAGGAAGATGCTTGTCATATAATCCACCACATCGTAGGAGCCTAAGATGCAGAGCATGAGTGCGGTATACTTGAAAGCGATATAGTATCCGGCATACTTGTGCTTCGGCAGGATCTCCTTTGAGTTGATGACAAACAATAGCAGCGTGATCAGGATGATCGGAAGTTTCCAGAGCGCTTCGTCCGTCAGATTCGTCAGATTCATGAAGAGACATCCGGTGAACATGAGCAGACCGTTGATGCAGTACATCATGATCTCAACGGGCTTCTTGGTGCCGAAATATTTCAGTTTGTTCAGCACAAGATGAATGGCCGCCAGGGCGGAGAACGTGATCAGCTTGGACTTTGTGCTGATATTTTGAAGCCCTTTCACCTGCGCGTAATCCGAGCTCAATCTGTGCCCCTTGAAGCTGTTCATAATCTTGTACGAAACCTCATCCACCACTACCAGTGTCGTGAAGGAGAGCAGGATGTAACCGATGATACTAAACCATGTCTGATCGGTCTTGCGGCAGACATACAGGAAGACGGCATACAGGGCTGCCAGCATGAACAGATACTCTATGCCGAGATAGTTATACGGCAATGAAGATGAAACGAACGGCAGCGTTCCCAAATACACGAGACCCGCGAGCAAGTACACACTGTCCTTTTTGCGGTATCCGACTAACATACAGGGTATGACGGTCAGATAGGCGAAGAGATGATCTTCCATAAAAGGATTGGTGAGGCATGCGATCCATATCATAACCAGACACCATGTCTGTGAGAAGATTGTGTAACCGGCTTTTCTTGCCTCTGCATATACCAGCGCGGCAATCGCCACCAGATACATAAACACGCCGAAAGTCCATTTTGACTCCAACAATCCCGGTGCATCGAACAGGAGCACAATCAGAGTTGTGTTGATCATGGATATTACTTGAAAGACAATTCCGGTCTTGGTTTCCTCTCTGTAGGAGAAAAAGAACTCGAGCAGGAGATAACCGATAAAGAGGAATGCATTGATGACCAGCAGAACTGCGTTGTAAGGGTTGGTATCCCAGTCATGGGCAAAAACGCGGGTATATAAGGCGTGACTCAATGCGGTCAGTCCGATCGTGTACACGATCACATTTAAAGTCTTGCAGATGTGTGTGCACAGGTTTTCCTCGTAGGTGGCTTTCTTGCCGATATTTGAGAACACCACTGCGGATATAAAGTAAAAGATTGTCAGCACCAGATATTTCTGAGCGTCATGCTCGAACACGCACATCATGGTACCCAGTAAGGTGGCGATCAGGATACCCGCCTGTCCGATAATGGTAAAGACAAGGTTCTTGATCTTGGTCAGATATCTTACAAATCCCGCCCAGACTAAAATCAAAAGATACAGGGCGATGTCACCGATCACTTCGAAATACAGGTTAGTCAGCAGTAAAGACAGATACAGGGAGCCGGCACCGCATCCGATGATGGCGATGTAGAATAGGTTTTCCCTGTTTTTTCTGTATAATAACAGTCCTGCGGTCAGCACGGCTGCGCTGGCAAGATACATGGCGATCATTTTCATCGTATCCGTCAGATGCGGCAGGATTAGTGTGGCAAAGATGATTAAGCTGATAAAGATCAGCACGGACGCAAAGATACCCATGAGGTTCTTGCCGAATAGTTTCTCATAGTCCTGTGTCGTGCGGGGCGCTCTTGCGGGCGCTTTGACCGGACGATGTTTGGGCGGAATCTTCGGCCCCTGATTTTCTTCTTCAAAGTGCATCCGGTAATCCTTGTTCGGATTCGGAGCGCTGTTGACTCTGCCTGCGCCCGGATTGGGCATTGCAGGAATCGGATTAGGATTCTGCTGTCTCTGAGGCTGCAGAGCCTGTTGCGTCATGACAGGGCGCTGTGCATTGACAGGAGATGCGGACACATTTGGCATCTGTACATTTACAGGCTTATTCTCTTGCTGTACCTCCTTCAGCATCTTCAACTGGTTGCTGATGTACTGCAGTTCCACTTCCAGATAGCGGAGTTTATCCTGATAGATAGGGTCATTTGGCGCATCCTGCCCCTTGCTCTGATATTCATAAATGAGATCGTTTAATTTTCTTCTGGTATTTGCCAGATCGTTCTCGAAATTTAAGAAGTCATTTTTCCACTGATCCATGTATGTCGCCCTCCTGTGAGCCTGTAAAACAGCCGTCTGACGGTTCTTTTCACTAATAATACCATACATCAGGTAAAAAGGTTGCAAAAATCACAAAAATAATTTATTTTGTAACATTTTTGAGTGTTTTGTCTATATTGACTATGTAGGGCGGTTCATGTATTCTTAATAAGAAGATTAAAAGCGTGAATTTCTCTGAATACTATAGAGGGAACCTGTCAAAAGTTTTTTCGGATATAAGTCTTATAATCTTGAAGAATTGCGGTTATGTAAGTATAATGTAACTATTCAGAGCCATGCAAATTTAATGATAAAGTTTGCATACGAAGACCAAACGCAGGAGACCCGATTAAAACAAGGCAACTGGTGATGGATATGACGACAGAAGAAAAAAGAGAAGTCATTATCGATGACGGAAGAATTGAAACGATTGAGGAATTCCAAACTCCCGAGACGCTGTACGAGGAGCTTATTAGCCGTGTGCGCAAGTATCATCCTTCCGATGACATTTCTCTGATAGAGAAAGCGTACCAGATTGCCTATGACGCGCATAAAGACCAGGTGCGCAAGTCAGGAGAACCGTACATCATCCATCCGCTCTATGTGTCGATTATTCTGGCTGATCTGGAGCTGGATAAGGAGACGATTGTATCGGGACTATTACATGATGTGGTCGAGGACACCATCATGACCGACGAGCAGATTGAGGAGATGTTCGGCGCGGATGTGGCGCTTCTTGTTGACGGCGTTACCAAACTGGATAAGTTGAATTTCCATGGGGACAAACATGGAGATAAAGATAAGGACGCGGAGAAGCTGGAACGGCAGGCGGAGAATCTGCGCAAGATGTTTCTCGCCATGTCCAAGGATATCCGTGTCATTATGATTAAACTGGCGGACAGACTGCACAATATGCGTACACTGCAGCACATGCGTCCGGAGAAGCAGCAGGAGATCGCCAGGGAGACGCTTGACATCTATTCACCGATTGCACACAGGCTCGGCATCTCTAAGATCAAAGTAGAGCTGGATGATTTATCTTTAAAATATCTGGAGCCGGAAGCTTACTACGATCTGGTAGATAAGATTTCGATTCGTAAGAGCGTGCGTGAACAGTACATTCAGACGATTGTTGACGAGGTCAGTGAGCACATTGAGCACGCGGGCATCAAGGCGCAGATCGACGGTCGTATCAAACACTTTTTCAGCATATACAAGAAAATGATTAACCAGAACAAGACCATAGATCAGATCTATGATCTGTTCGCGGTGCGTATCATCGTGGATTCGGTGAGGGACTGCTATGCGGCGCTGGGTGTGATTCATGAGATGTATAAGCCGATTCCGGAGCGTTTCAAGGACTACATCGCCATGCCCAAGGCCAACATGTACCAGTCCCTGCACACGACGCTGATCGGCACCAGCGGGACACCTTTCGAGATTCAGATCAGAACTTACGAGATGCACAAGGCGGCGGAGTACGGTATCGCCGCGCACTGGAAATATAAGGAAGCCTCCGACGGCAAGAAGGTGGAGACGAAAGAGGAGGAGAAGTTAGTCTGGCTGCGTCAGATTCTGGAGTGGCAGCAGACCGCGGAGGACAACAAGGAGTTTATGAATCTCTTAAAGAGTGACTTAAACCTTTTCTCCGATCAGGTGTACTGCTTTACGCCTACGGGCGATGTGAAGAACTTACCGGCAGGCTCCACGACCATCGATTTTGCGTACAGCATCCACACGGCTGTGGGCAACCGGATGATCGGCGCCAGAGTCAACGGCAAGCTGGTGACCATCGATTATGAGATCAAGAACGGTGATCAGGTGGAGATCATGACTTCCCAGAACTCCAAGGGACCCAGCCGCGACTGGCTCAATGTGGTCAAGAGTACACAGGCGAAGAATAAGATCAATCAGTGGTTCAAACACGAGCTGAAGGAAGACAATATTGCCAAGGGTAAGGAGCTTGTGACGAATTACTGCAAGGCGAAGAGCATGGATCCTGTAGAGTTGTTGATTCCCAAGTATCAGGAAGCCATCATGAAGAAATACGGCTTTCAGGATTGGGATTCGGTGCTTGCAGCCATCGGACACGGCGGTCTGAAGGAAGGACAGATCCTCAACCGCATGCAGGAGATGTACGACAACGATCACCGCAGAGAGATGACCGACGCGGAAGTCATGGCGGAGGTTGAGGAGAATGCCCAGATCAACAGGACTAGGCAGCAGAAAGGAACGAACGGCATTGTCGTTAAGGGTATCCACGACGTGGCGGTGCGTTTCTCTAAGTGCTGCAGCCCCGTGCCGGGTGATGAGATCGTGGGATTTGTCACGAGGGGAAGAGGGATCTCCATCCATCGGACGGATTGTCTCAACATCATGAACCTGCCGGAGATAGACCGCAACAGACTGATCGATGCGGACTGGCAGCATACGGAGGAGACGGAAGGCAAGTATGTGGTGGAGATCAGTATTTTCTCCAACAACAGAAGCGGTCTCTTGGCGGATGTTTCTAAAGCGTTTACGGAGAAAGATATTGACATCCTGTCATTGAACACGAGAGTGAGCAAACAGGGAACGGCAACCACAATGGTCAGCTTCGAGGTCGGGAGCAGGGAGGAACTGCAGCGTATCACCGATAAGATCAGAACCATTGAGAGCGTGATAGATATTGAGAGAACTACGGGCTGATATCGGATGTGGCCGCAGTGAGCAAGAAGAAACAGAGTGTTATAGGAGAAGAGGTATGTCTGATTTAAAGATAGGGAGACTGATGCTCGGCATCGTCCAGACCAACTGCTATTTTGTATATCGGGAAGGAACAAACGAAGTGATCTTCATCGATCCGGCGGACAAGGGCGACTATATTTACGAGACATTGAAAGAGAAAGATCTGCATGTGAAAGGTATCCTGCTGACCCACGGGCATTTCGATCACATATGGGGATGCAACAAGCTGCGTGAATTGTCGGGTGCGCCGATCTATGCCTACGAGGAGGAGAAGGTGCTCTGCGAGGATGCGGTCGTCAATGTGTCTGAACAGGTGGGCAGACCCTACACGGTAATTCCCGACCGCTATCTGAAGGACGGCGAGGAGATTACCATAGCGGGCATGACATGCAAGCTGATTGCCACACCGGGACACACGGTGGGAAGCTGCTGTTACTATTTCGAGGAGGCGGGGATCCTGATCGCCGGTGATACACTTTTCCAGGAATCGGTGGGCAGGACGGATCTTGCCACGGGAAGCGCGGGTGCACTTGTCAGATCGATCAAGGATAAGTTGTTTACTCTGCCCGACGACACCAAGGTATATCCGGGTCACGGTGATGTCACGACCATCGGAAACGAGAAGCAGTATAATCCTTTTGTACAGTGATGTAAATATTCTGCAGGGAGACAGCCCACAATAATGAAAATTTTCAATCGTGATGCGATTAAGTATATAGCGATGCTTACGATGTTGCTCAATCATATAGCCCACATATTTCTCACACCGGGAACGGTATTGTACGAGGTGTTTGAAGATGTGGGTCATTTTACGGCGCCTGTCATGTGCTTTTTCTTGGTAGAAGGATATAGCTATACGCGCTCCAAGGTCAAATACGGGCGGCGTCTTTTGGTATTTGCGGTGATTTCGCAGATTCCTTATGAGCTGGCATTCCGATACGGCAACCTCAATATGCTCTACACGCTGCTGTGTTGTTTTTTGATATTGGTTGCCATGGAGAATATTCATGATTTGCGATTGAGGGCTGCTGTCTGCATGGCGCTGGTGCTCGCTTCGTCAGTCGGCGATTGGTCATTCTTGCCGGCAATCTACACCATGCTTCTCTACAACAGCAAGGGGAGCGTGAAGAAGACGGCGATCAGTTACGGCATCGCGTATGCGCTGTTCGTGCCTTTTCAGATACAAAATTATGTGTATGACGTGCCGGGTGACCGGACGCTGTATGCGATAGGACACGGGCTGTTGAGCGGAGTGGGGATTCTCGCTGCCGCGGCTATGGTGCTGGTATTCTATAACGGCAGGCGGGCGGAGAAGGGCAGGGATTTCTCCAAGTGGTTTTTCTATATATTTTATCCGGCGCATTTGGCGGTGTTATATTTGATTAAGGTTTACATAATGTAGGATGTATAAAATCCGGCGTTCGTTATCAAAGAAGAGCGAATGGCATATGTCGGATGGGCAATAACAGTGATGAGGTATTAAGATGGAAGTCGGTCACGTTACGGAAAGACAACTTCAGATAAGAGAGCTTGCCGCACAGACCATGCGTCTTGCCCACGACGGAATCCTGATCAATATGCGGTTTCTGGATGTGGCGCTGTCAAAGCTGAAAACGGAGTGCAGAGAGCAGACGGGCGCGCATCTTTATGACGGTGCGAAGCTGTACTATGATCCGGTGCTGTTGCTCAGACAGTACAAGACGACGCCGAACTATGCGGCGAGACTTTATCTGCATACCCTGCTGCACTGCATCTTCTATCACGGATTCGAGACGGATAAGATGAATTCGCAGTATTGGGATATGGCGACGGATATCGCGGTGGAACACACGATTCTTGACATGGATCTGCATCTGACAAGGATGCCCACTGACGATACACTGCGCAACCGCCTGGAAGTGTTGGGGAAACAGGCAGGCGGATTGACGGCGGAGAAAATCTACAGGCATTTCCGGATAGAGGAGCCGTCTACGAAAGCGTCCGAGGAATGGTATAAGCTGTGCCATTACGACGAACATATCTACTGGGACAGACGGGAAGAACTGGAACTGTCGCAGGCGGAGTGGCGTAAGATCAGTGAGCGCATCAAGGCGGATTTAAAGAGCTTCAGCAAGGATAAGAACAATGCCGAGAGCATGGAGCAGAACCTGCGGGAAGCGACCAGAGAGCGCTACGATTACTCGGCCTTTTTGCAGAAATTCATGGTGATGGGCGAGTCCATACAGGTCAATGACGATGAGTTTGACTATATCTACTATACCTACGGACTGGATACCTACGGCAATATGCCCCTCGTGGAGCCGCTGGAGTACAAGGAAAGCAACAAGATCAAGGACTTCGTGATTGCGTTGGATACCTCGGCGTCGTGCAGGGGAAAGACCGTGCAGGCATTTTTGCAGAAGACCTACAATATCATGCAGCAGCAGGAGAACTTTTTCAGCAAGATCAACGTGCACATTATTCAGTGTGACAGCGAGATCAGACAGGACATCAAGATCACGGAGCGCAAAGATTTTGATGCCTTTATGGAGAACGGCAGGCTGACGGGGTTTGGTTCCACGGATTTCAGGCCGGTGTTTCACTATGTAGAGAAGCTGCGAGAGGAGCAGGAGTTTGACAATCTGAAAGGGTTGATCTATTTTACAGACGGATACGGAATTTATCCTGAACAGATGCCGGACTACGATGTGGCGTTCGTATTTCTGAATGATGATGAAAATGCACCGAAGGTTCCGACCTGGGCGATCAAGATTGTTCTGGATGAGGAGGATCTTGAAGAAGAAAATACAGAAGACAATAAGGCTGATTGAGATAACCTAAGACAGATTAAAATAAATCAGTCGGAACAGACACTTTGGAACGGAGCAAGCTATGAATATTAAAGAAGCCAAGAACTATATTAAAGACTCGGTAAAAATATATCTGAAAAAGGATGAGGACGGAGAGTACCGCATTCCGATTGTGAGACAGCGGCCTATTTTTCTTCTGGGTGCGCCGGGTATCGGCAAGACGGCTGTCATGGAACAGATCGCGCAGGAGCTCGGTATTGCGCTCGTGTCCTACTCCATGACGCACCATACGAGACAGTCCGCGCTGGGACTCCCTTTTATCACACACAAGGAATATGAGGGTAAAGCCTACGACGTGACAGAGTATACCATGAGTGAGATCATCGCATCCATCTATGATGTGATGACGGAGAGCGGCATCAAGGAGGGGATACTTTTCCTCGACGAGATCAACTGTGTGTCGGAGACGCTGGCGCCGTCCATGCTGCAATTCCTGCAGTACAAAGTGTTCGGCAGACATCAGGTGCCCGAGGGATGGGTGATCGTGACGGCCGGTAATCCGCCGGAGTATAACAAGTCGGTCCGCGAGTTCGACGTGGTCACTATGGATCGTTTGAAATTGCTTGAAGTGGAGGCAGACTATGCGGTCTGGAAAGAGTACGCCAGAGAACAGGGCGTGCACACTGCGATCCTAAATTATCTCGACATGAAGAAAGATGATTTCTATCAGGTGGAGACGACCGTAAAAGGCAGGAACTATATCACGGCGAGAGGCTGGGAAGATCTGTCCAAGATGCTTGTGCTCTATGAGGAGGAAGGCATCGCGGTGGAGGAGTCCTTCGTGGCACAGTATATCCGCAATGAGAGGGTCGCCAAGGAATTTACAGCCTACTATGACCTGTATCAAAAATACAAGAACGACTATAAGGTGGAGGAGATTTTGGCGGGCATCGTCAGCGAGCAGGCCAAAGATAAGGCGCGCAAGGCTGACTTCGATGAGCGGCTGTCGCTGATGGGCATGCTCATAGACAGAATGCAGCAGGATGTCAAAGACAACATGCTGAACTCGGAGATTTTGAGTGAGATGATGAATCCGCTCAGAGCGTTAAAGGCGAAGGCACAGAACGGTGCAAGCGCGGAGGAACTGGCTGTGATGGCAGGGCAGCAGTCGGAGGCGCGACTGAAATCTATGCAATCCCTGCAGAAGGCGGGCGCGCTTTCGAATCGTGACAAGAAGAAGAGCAAGACGATCACAGGGTTCCTGTCAGAGTGCGAGAAACACATCAAGCTCGGGGACGCGAAGGACGGTGAGGAAGCCTTTGCCGGAGTGAAAGAGAAGTTTGACGCCCGGGTGGCGGCCTACAAGAAAGATACGGAGAGCGTGCAGGAGAAGCTGCACTATCTCTTCCGGTTCGTGGAAGATACTTTCGGTTCCGGAAACGAGATGCTGATCCTTGTGACGGAGTGCACGGTGCAGGCGGATTGTGCCAAATTTATCGGCATGTACGGATGCGAGGACTATCAGCGCCACAACGAGGAACTGATGCTGACGGAGCGAAGCGGCGGATTGATGGAGCAGATTGAGGCGCTGGAACTGTAAGGTGCAGCCTCGAAGATGGAAGATAGAAGAATCATGTTAAGGCATTGGAGACATGAAAATGCAGTATAGAGAATCGGACACGGAACATGGTGTCTTGCAGTACAATATATACGGAGAGACGGCACAGGTCACAGGCTATCGCGGCAAGGATACGGAGCTTGCGATTCCGGCGGTGCTTGACGGCTGCGCGGTGACGTGTATCGGCAAGAAAGCTTTCCTCAGTAATAAAATGCTCAGACAGATTTCTCTGCCGGAGTCTGTCGTGCGCATCGATGACTGGGCGTTCGCATACTGCGCCAAACTGAACAAAATCATTTTGCCCTATCATCGCATGGAGATCGGGCAGGGGATTTTCAAGGAATGCTTTGATTTGGAGCAGATCGTGGATGAGGGCGCCGATGAGCGGGAGAGTAAGACGACCGACATCGCCTATCTTCTGGCGGCATCCATGAACATACTGGATGCGTTCTATCTCTTTGACTTTGAAAATGCAGGGAAATCGGACTGGCTCGTGCAGTGGGACAATCGGATGCAGACCGTCATGGAGCGGGAGGATGCGGAAGGTTTTTCCAAGATGCTCCTGTGCGGGGAGGAAGACTACGGCAGCAAGGAGAACAATCTGGATTACTATACGGAGCAGCGCAGACGCGAGAAAGTCAGACTCGCCATGCTTCGTTTGATGCACGATTACGGGCTTGAGAATTCCGTGCGCGCGCAGTTGGAAGCGTATCTGCTGGCGCATATCAAAGGGTGTCGGACAGAGGAGACGTGGAAAGTCATCCTGGAGGAGTATGGCGACGACCTGAAATATTATCAGTTTCTGACTAAGCTGGGCGGCGTCACTGCGGATAATTTCCAGCCGATGATGGAAGATATGGGGGAGTCCCACACGGAGATGAAAGCGTACCTGATGAAGTATCACAGTGAGCAGAGCGAAGAGCAGGATGCCTTTGCGGCGTTTGAGTTGTAGGGGAATGGAATGTTTTTTGAAAATATATCAGCTTTTTTAATTGAATATTTTTCTGATATTTATCATGTGATTTTCTGGGTGCTTGTGGCGATTGCGCTGCTCATTGAAGCAATCAGGGAAATATATAGAAGACGCAACAAGATAAATTTGTGGCTGCGGGATCACAATGTGGGAAGAAAATATTAATGGTAACTTTCGGCGATGAAGTTAGTTAGTTTATAAATCTAACAGGGGAGAGTGGGATAATGTGTTTCTATCATCCCAATCATATTGCCAGAAACAAACAGGGCAAATTTCTGTGATAACTTCAAAAGAGTCATCTATGGTTAAATAGTTGCAAACAGGGCATCTGATCATAAAATCACCTCGATTATCTTTACTGGAATCACGTTTTGTATTACTGATTATCATAATATGTACCGGGTATGCCATCAGTAGAATCATAATTCCCATTGATAATATCGTCAAGCGGTTGCCTGTAAATTGCAAAGATGCGGGAGGGGGTAATATAAAAATAAATCAAAGAAGAGGTCAACTTCATTCTGTCCCTCGGGGGTTATACGAATAATATCATCATACCAAGCTGCTGATGTGGCTCTGTACTTTGAATCAACATTATCTTCAATCCATATCAGAAGCCATTTACCAAACCAAGAGCAAAAATTACGGTCCATGTTATCCACCGGTAATTTTGCATTTGCCACACGGTATCCTATAAGAAAATGAAAGATATAATCCATTCTCACTTCTCGTACAAACATTTGGGTCGTATTCGCATCGAATGTAATAGTTCTTTGATTCGCATGTTTTGAACCTCCTTTATTGAGTAAGTATTTCAATAACATATCAATTATTAACATATTATTTATCTGTATTATTACTGTTTAGAATTTGAGTAGCTATTTGCGTACATTGTATCATATCAGCATTATAAATATCCCGTTCAAATGCCTCTAAAAATATTTTGTTTATTTCCTCTGCTAATAATTGAATGTGAGTTTCCGGATGAGAAGAAATGAAACTATATATTTTTTCAATTTCATTAGCATATTCATTTTTTGGAGCCATAGGGAAAAAGCCTATAGGATCCCAGTCATTTATTATTTTTGCTATTTTGTTCATTTTCAAATTTACTCTCCCAATAATTTTTTAACAATTTCCCACATATAATCATCAAATTCTTTGTTAGTCCATGCTGTAATTAATTTTCCGGTTTCACTTACAATCGCGACGCCTTCTTTGGTTATGAATGCAAATTTACTGCCATTATCTTGGACAAGCACTTTGCCATTTTCGATAATTTCGTTTACCATTTCTTGAGTCATTTCTCTTTGCAGAAGTCGTTCTAAAGCATGTTGAGTAATTTGTGTCCAATCTATTTTGATATCTGGTTTTTCAACATAAGTTCCCATTTTGCCAAAATCATCACCATATTGAACGAGTGTTGATGAATTGTCATCATCCCCACCCTCCGGCGGTTCTTTCGGATCATTATTATTTTCATTGTTGGAGTCGCCGCCGTTTCCGCCACCGCCTTCCGGATCACCCTTATCGTCATCGTCCCCGTCAGTAGGTTTATCCTTTTAACTCTCACCCGGCACAGCATCAGTGGACTGTTCGATGATGCTATCCCATGCTTCGGATATTGTTTGTTCCCACGCCTCGGAATATGTACCGGGTATGCCCTCAGTAGAATCATAATTCCCATTGATGATATCGTCAATCATTTGCCGGTAAATACCGTCAAGAGAGCTGGAATATTCCAGCAGAGACTGCAGTTTGATCCACGTGAGACTATCCATCCAATTTTCTGCAGAGATGCCATGACCGTATGAGCCGATGCCGAGTCCACCCGGGGTGTTGTTGATTTTGTTCAATAATTCCTGTAGCCATTCTTTATGGAACGGCGGGAGAGTGGCAGTGCTTTCTATGTCGTCATATATCGAGAGACCATAGTTTAAGGCGTTTTCGTAACCTTATCCGTTTTTAAGATAATTTTCTACTTCCTGTCAATAGAAAAAACAATCATTTTTCTATTGCGTAAACTTCGTTTGTATGATAATATAAAATCTGCTTGACACTAGGAGGTGTGGAAATGGGAGCACTT
>JAFLTD010000042.1 GCA_022510625.1 Lachnospiraceae bacterium | reverse complement strand
TGCTGCTCTACGGTATCCACGCCCTCTAAATCGGGCAGCAGCAAGCCCCTTCTGCTACCACAGGACACAATGACACCGTACTTCCTGACATCCAATTCTGTCTGTGAAGAGATGACCTCCGGCTCCCCTAAAACATCCACACTGTATTCCAAACTGTTCAGCTCGTCTTCCCTTACCGGAGCAAAACGCGGATCCCTGGAGCAGGCGGAAACAGCGTTCCGGACAATCTCCCATGCCACACTCGACCTGGTGGGTGCGGTGGTGCCGATACATCCCCGCAGCTGCCCATGGGCGTGAAGCGAGACAAAGGCTCCGGCAGACCGGGTCGTCATCTCGTCGGGCAAACCATCCGGCAGAACATCCAACTGTTTTCCTGTGCGCACATAGGTTTCCAGTGACAGACGGGCCAGTCTCACCCAGGGATCCTCCGCGGCTTTCCGCTCTTCCATGCGAACGCGCATGTTCTCCTCGTACTGCTGTGCAAAACAACGGTTCTCGTCCGTACCGGTAACGGTAAATGTGGCTACGCCGTAACCCACGCCGAAAGTCCCCTCATAGCTAAGCAGCCTCGCGTCCACCGACCAACCGTCCAACGCTCCGGCCATGATCTGGAAGGAACGCAAACCGCACTCTGCCGCCCGGTCGCACAGGCCTTCGTCCATGGTCAAGAATTGCAGGAAGTCCCCGGCTGCCATGGCATCGGTCACCTTGCTGTCAAAAACCGGACCTTCGGGGACGTATCCATAAGGTCCGTCGTCCTTCAGTTTATGGGACAGATCGCCGCTGGCCACGAATACGGCCCTGCGCCTCAACTTATCCACCGCTCCTGCGATACACCGGCCCAGCCGGTAGTGCTCCCAAGGTGAGAATCCGGAGAGCCCGATACGCAGGATGGGGCAGTTCACTCCGGCTTCCTTAAGAAAGTACAGGGGAAGAAAGGTACCGTGATCCAGAGATGGATCTCTCTCTCCCAGTGTCCCTGCCTCGATTCCTGCTCCTTGCGCTTGACGGATAAGCTCGTCCCGCAGTTCCCCGTCGTATTCTACTGTAAGTTTGGTCTGAGGTGCGCCGAATGCGGACATGTCGCCGGATGCACCTTTGCCGGGAGAGATGTGAAAGTAGTCGGCATACATAACGCAGTGGGGAGAGGTAATAATCAGCACCTCCGGATTCCAGTCTGCAACCTGCCGTGCGGCGGTGCGGTAGGCCTCGACGGTATCTTGAACCTCCCGCTCTCTGCCCCGGCCTACGGTTGGCACAATAATGGGTGGATGTGGGACAATGACAGCCCCGGGAATTTGACTTACAGACATTTCAATTAACCTCTCTTTTTTATCATCCGGATTGAATCATATCTTTTCATTATTATAGCCCAGAGGATTGCTTTCTTCAAACACTTTGCCGAAAGGCAAATGAAAAAGTTTGAAATAGGTGAATTGTGCCATCTCTATTTGACTGATACTATTATTATTGACTTATTGAAATATTGATAGATAATGATATAATCAAGGGTAGGATTGACTGACAAAAAGCAACAGGAAAGGAAATAGGGTTTCAAATTCAGAAACACTAAATAGGTAAATGATGGTGACTGAGATCTTGCATAAAAACAGAGTACCTGTATTTATTGCCTGTGTTCAATGGTTTTTAACTACTATTTTTCAAGTGGACAGACTCTTTTTTGTTTATGATTCCGAGAATTCTTTGTTCTTACTGGTGAAGGCACTATACTTCACCCTTCTTTTAATATCTTGGATTTTTGTTTTTAATGTTTATGACAAAATCAAAGCACATGATAAGAAGTATGAACGGGGACTATATTTTTTTGGCGTATATTTTGCAATCCTTATGCTATTGCTGGTTGTATTATGGCCGGGCACTTGGGCTTTGGATGATGCTTGGGATTTATTTGCGGAACAATCATATGACTGGACTGCCTGGCAGCATATCCTTACCGGCATCTATCAACAAGTATTATTGCAGATATTGCCTTTTCCCGGCGGAATCATCCTTCTGCAAAATGCGGGAATAGCTTTATGTGTAGCATTTGTGATTACAAAGCTGGAAGATAGATTTGCTATTCCGGTGCTTGGAAATAAGTATATTGATACTTTTATCAAATTGCTGCCTTTTTTAACTCCGCCGGTATTGATGTATCAATTTTCAGGATATCGGATGGGACCTTACGTTTATATTGAATTGGCTATGCTTGTGGCTTGGCTGTGTGCTGTTAAGGATCAACAGGAATGGAGCTGGCAATATACTATTCTGTTCAGTGCATTGTGTGCTGTTACAGCTGTTTGGAGAAGCGAGTCTTTATTCTATATCCCTTTTATTTGCGTAAGTATGGTCTTTACCAAAAAGGAAGTGTTGCCTAAACTCAAAAAAGCTATATGCATATTATTGATACTGTGCGTATATTTGGGAATAAATCATGTTCAAACCGAAAAACTGGGAAATAATTCATATAAGTTGGTTTCTATACTAAATCCTTGTGTTGAACTGATACGCGCCGCGGATCCGGAAACTGATCAAGCCATTTTAGACGATTTAGCGGTGGCTTTAAATATGGATGCTATATACGAAAATCCTGATGCAAACGGAGCCAGTCTGCATTGGGCTATCATAAAACCGGAACATACTGATCAGGATTATCACAAATGTTTAACGGCCTTTGTAAAATTGTGTTTAAAATATCCCCAAATTGTAATTCGGGAAAGGACGGCTTTGTTTATCAAGGCATCGGGAATAACGGGTAATTCGGTGACTAATTTGCAATGGACGTATAATTTTTATGATTCCGACTTTGACGACGGACCGGCGAGACAAGTCAGAGAAGCCGGGTGGATAACAAATCAGCCGGCATTTCCTACGATGAGAAAAAGATTAATAGGTTTGCTCAATATGAGAATAGGTAATCATGTGTCTTTTTTATATAGAATTGTTTGGAATGTAGTAATCCCAATAGTCGTATTACTATTTGCATGGTGTACATTACTGAGAAAAAAGCAGTGGTGGTTTATCATTGTATCGACAGCAGTGCTGGTGAGAATCCCTGTGGTGTATTTAACAGAACCTTCCGGGTGGCTTATGTATTGGTTATCTTTCTATTTCATCGGATATGTAGTTCTGGTATACGGTCTTTTGTATTATAGAGGAAATTATTTGAAAAGAAAAGGAGCTGTGACGAATGGATAAAATATTATTATTTATACCAATGTACAACTGTGAAAAACAGATTACACGTGTATTGGGACAACTCACAGATGAGGTGTGCGGCTATCTTACAGAGGCAGTTGTTATTAATAACCGCAGTACCGACAACGGGGAGGAAGCCGTGCAGAATTATCTGAAAGACAATAACATTCCTTTAAAGATAAATCTGCTGAGAAATGATGATAACTATGGTCTTGGAGGCTCACATAAAGTAGCATTTGATTATTCTGTGAAGAATGATTTTGATTATGTAATTGTCCTTCATGGGGATGACCAGGGAGACATTGCCAATATACTCCCTTATCTCAAAAAAAGAATATATGAAAAATACGATTGTTTGTTGGGTGCCCGGTTCATGAGAGGTTCCAAGCTGCAGGGTTATTCCCGATTCAGAACTTTCGGAAACATTATCTTTGATATACTGTTCTCTATCGGGTGCAGATTTAATATTTATGATCTTGGTTCAGGACTCAATATGTACAACGTAGATATTCTCAGAGATAAGTTTTATTTGAAATATACCGATAATCTCATCTTTAACTGCTGTATGCTCATGGGAACAGCGTATTATAAGCATAGAGTACGGTTTTTCCCAATCACCTGGAGAGAGGACGACCAGGTGTCCAATGTAAAGATGGTAAGTCAGGCAAGCAAAACACTGAAATTACTGGCCTCGTTTGTTTTGAACAAAAAGAAGTTTGTTGTATCTGAGCAGCGGGACAAGATTATTGAAGAATATACGGCACAGGTGATATATACGAATAAATAAGCCGGGATGGGAATTAGAAGATGTCAACAGGAATACATTTGGTAATGCCTATGGCGGGAAGAGGATCAAGATTCAGTGAACAGGGATTTGATTTCCCCAAGCCGCTGATAACAATATACGATAAACCTTTCTACTATTGGTCAACAAAGTCGGTTAGTAAATTTATAGATCTTGTCTCTTTAGATTTTGTGGTTTTACAAGAACATGTTGAGCGCTATGAGATAGACAAGGCGATTCTGTCAGACTTCCCGGAAGCAAGGCTTCATATACTTCCGGAAGTGACAGAGGGAGCCGTTATCACATGTATGAAGGGAATTGCTGATATTGATGATGACCTGCCGGTTGTTTTCAATGACTGTGATCATCTGTTTAAAAGCAGCAGTTTTAATGAATTTTGTACGAGTCACTTTTCTGAGACGATAGATGGGATTTTATTAACTTTTCAGGCAGATGAAGCGAAATATAGTTTTGTGGGAAAAGACGAGTACGGAAATGTAACCCGGACAGTCGAAAAAGAAGTGATCAGTAACG
Organism: Lachnospiraceae bacterium; assembly: GCA_022510625.1. Taxonomy (GTDB): domain Bacteria; phylum Bacillota; class Clostridia; order Lachnospirales; family Lachnospiraceae; genus UBA3282. Next base: position 19,806 of record JAFLTD010000042.1, on the reverse strand, counting down.
ATGCGATATGCGGATGTTATTATTTTCGTAATGTTACAGTTTTTAAGGATGCGGCTGAAAGGTATTTAACACAATGCAATTACAGTGAATACTTTATGAGCGGTGTTTATAATGTGATGCTTGCAAATCAATGTGTCGTTAAAAGCATGAAAACGGACTATCATATTCCTTTTGGAGTTCCGGAGGAGTATAAGGAAGCACAAAAATGTAATGAATATGAGGAGTTACTGTAATGATATTGCTGTTTATGCTGGCAGAGTTCTGTTTGGTGATCGGGTATATTTGCAAGGCTCATAGATGGAAGCTTTTTATATCCGTATACGAAGAGCCTTCTGACAGTAATCTGCTGAATGCAATGTCGATAGGACATGCGTTAAATGCATTATTCCCGGTGAGGATCGGTGATGTTGTCAGGATTATATGGTCCGGCCGGAAATTGAAAAACGGATTCTCCCTTTCGCTGGCAACGGTTATAGCGGAACTTTATATCGATGTTATAACGGTGGGTGCGATATATTTTTGCCTGTCAATAATCGGTAAGGGCGGAGAGAAATTGCAGCTGGTGGCACATATATACATGCTTATTTTTATGGTTGTGATTCCGGCCACAATTATAGCAATATTATGCAGAAAACAAATCAAAAAGATGATTATCAAAGTAGCATCTGTTTTTAATCATAAGATTGAGTTCAGAATCTTGTATGTCACATATCTTTGCATTGCATCTCTTAAAGATATATCTTTAAGAATTAATAAAGTGAAATTTATTGTATTCACCATAGGGATTTGGGCAGGATACTTCACGTCTTATATGGCATTATCCGGTTTTTTTCAGCAATATGGCATACATTACACCACATCGGATGTATTTACAGAATTATTCTCCGGCTCCACATTTTATCATGTATCATATGAAACATTTCTGATCTGGGTAGTTTATCTGTTGTTACCTGTGGTTATCTGCGGAATAATATCTTTTATGATACGTCAGCGGGAAAACGAAGTAGAGGTGTACAGGAAAACCCTGCCTCAGATGAATCAGGCAGACAGACTTGCCTTTCTGCAGACATATTACATGGGAGAAAACCGGGAAAATATCCAGTCTTATCTGGAAATCAATCGGGATGTAGTGGTGGTTGAGGATGCATCTGCCGGTTCGAATGCTTCTACAGTTGTTGTTATGAAAAATGGCGGAATATTTTATAGAAAATATGCTTTTGATGAGGATGGAGTAAAACTTCACGAACAGATTAACTGGATTGAAGAGCATCAGGGTGACATTCCTCTTCCTGTCATAAGTGATAAACGGAATGAATTTAACTATGTAACATATGATATGCCACACTACAGTGGTGCAATCGGATTGTTTCGGTATATTCATACCATGCCGTTTGAATATAGCTGGAAGATTATTGAAAAAGCCTTAAATGATATTAAAAACGGTATACATGAAAAAAATAAACGTCCGGCCGACGAGGCAGCAATCGAAAAGTATATAGAATCAAAAATTACAGGGAATCTGCGTATTATTAATGATAACCGACATATAAAGAATTTGGAATCCTTTTCTGAGATCATCGTTAACGGAAGGCAATTTCCAACATTGAAATATTATTCTGAAATGTTTGAAAAAGAACACTTGAAAAAAATATTTTCGGGTGATTATTACGCGGATATTCATGGCGATCTGACGATTGAGAATATCGTGTGTCTTTCCGATCGGTCAGATATTGATAGCGCGGACTATGAAGGGAAGATTCAGCCGCAGAATTATTATTTTATAGATCCTAATACAGGCAATATCCATGATTCGCCCTTCCTGGATTATGGGAAACTATTGCAATCACTTCACGGTAATTATGAATTCTTAATGATGGTCAATAGTGTACGGATAGACGAAAACCACATTAGCTTTATGATGGCAAGGTCAGAAAATTATGGAATGATATATGAACGGTTCAAGCAATATCTGATTGAGAATTTCAGCAGCAGGGATATTTTAAGTATTTATTATCATGAGGTGGTGCATTGGCTTAGATTGATGCCGTACAAGATTAGAAAGAATGAAAAACTGGCAGTAGTGTTTTATACAGGTTTACTGTCCGTTCTGGAAGATGTCAGGGTGATGGAATATGGGGAAAGGTAAAAAGTTAGCCGTTTTTGATTTGGACGGAACGCTGTTTGATACCAAGGATGTTAATTTCAGAGCATATTCAATGGCTATACGGGAGTGTGGGTATCAGGCAGATATTGATTATAAATATTATTGTGATTTCTGTAACGGAAATAATTATAAGACTTTCCTGCCCGTACTGATTCCGGAAATCACACCGGAGGGAATGCAGGCGATTCATGATGCAAAGAAAAGGCTGTATGCATCATACTTAAAGTATGCTGTGAAAAATGAGAGTCTTTTTTCGTTAATAGAAAGCATTCGAGGAGAATATGCGATCGCACTGGTAACTACAGCTTCCGAAAAGAATGTAGATGATATACTGAAGGAATTCCGGGCAGCTGAAAAATTTGACATTATTATTACGCAGGAAGATGTAATCAATTGCAAACCTGCTCCGGAGTGTTTCCTGCTTGCGATGGAAAGAGCAGGTGTTATGGCAGAGAATACTATTATCTTTGAAGATTCAGAGACCGGTCTGGAAGCCGCCAAGGCTTCCGGCGCAAATTATGTCAGAGTATATGGATATAATTGAAGCTCTGCTGACATATTTACTTATCTCCTCCGCACCCCTTCGATGTGGAGAAAACGCGCGATCTCATAATCGTAGGAGGACAACGGTCTGTCCAACGCATCGTCGGAATGTGCCGCCACCAGAATGGTCGGTGTTACAGCGGTAATAATGGGCGTGTGATAAAAGTCGCCGTTTTCCGTTCCAAGCTGCACAATGTCCCCGGGTTCCGCCTCACTCTGCGATACGACGCGTGCATATGGTCCTACGCCTCGATTATTCACAAGAAATTTGTATAAGTATTCGACACCGGTCCAGGAAGCGGTACGATCATTGGCAGACCGATAGTACCATCCAAAAACCGACATATAATTCATTGTCTGTGCTCCGGCATAAATACATTGGGAAACGAAGTTGGTACAGTCCCCGCCAATTTTGTCAAAATCATAATATACCGGATTCTGCCCAAGCGCCCATCTGCGCGCATAGGCTACGGCCGCATCTCTGTCATAAGGTATCTCTTGCATGAAATCAACCTTTTTTTATTATTATTTTATGGGGCAATGCCGAGTTTGTGCACAGATCTACGATTTCCGATACACCTTATAAACCGTTGGCATCAGCACAAGCGTAAGCACCCCATACAACACAAACAGAATCGGAACCGCACCAACGACTTTGCCGCCCAGCTCGTATAGAATAAAGTATCCCAGCGCTCTGTTGATCTGGAGCAATTGATCCGGAAGCAATCCCAAAATTTTATCTACTACATCACTATCAATATTTCCGACAAAAGATGGAAGAAAAATCAACAGAACAGGTGTCATAACAGCTACCACCGCCGATTTTCCTTTGGCGGAAATGAACATGACCAGAAACGATATGAACAGGCAGCCGACATATCCTCCAATCACAAGGAGCGCGTACTCCTGCCAGATCTTAATGTTATAGAGGCACTTCCAGCTTTCCCAATTTACCTGAACGGGACAAGCTGCTCCGTCGGCACCGAGATACAACAATACAAAGGCTGTATACAGAAGAATCATCACCCAATAAATCACGGTGACAATTCCGAATTCCGCTTTCACTTTGGCTGCCACCGCCTTGTTTCTTCCGTGCATCGTGGTGAAAAAGATTGCATCGGCTTTCCATTGAAACTCATTGGCAAAGATACCGGAAACAAGATACCCCAGAATGATCATTGTCAGCATGGCAGCCATAGGATACCATGCAAATAACTGTTTCCACCCTTCTAGATAATCATAATAAAAAGGCGTTTCAAGTGTCTCATACTGTTTAATCAAAAATGCCTTCTCCGCATCCGAAAATTTATAATATGCACTGTCATACTCGTCCACCAGCCAGTCTTTCAGCAGTCTGATCCTATTTGAGTAGAAGGCCGATGCGACTTCGGGATCCAGACTGTCGGGACGAAAATAATCGCTATCCCGAAAACCGTCAGCATAGGCATATACCATGAGCCAGCGTATTCCCAGAACCCCTTGCTGCCAACTGTATGCAATATTGTTTTCGTTGACATCTTCCGATTGTGCCTGCGGCGTAGCGTCGATTCTGCGCAGTTCCTCAATCACCCGTCGCAGTTTCTCCTCATCCAAAGTCCCCATCCACTCTTTCTGGGCTTCTCTGAGTTTTCGAGCCGCTGTTATACCATATTCATATTCCCCGCTTTCATTGACATATAAAACATCCGCAGCAAACCAGCAAGCCATAACAAGGACTCCCGCCAACAGTAAGAGCGCTATCTTACCACCAGTCTTTGCAAAGACTTTCTTCACCTCATATCTGAACATCATCCGCACCTGCCTTTTCTCCGAAATAATATAGGAAAACATCCTCCAGTGAAGCCTCCTCCAATGCAGCACCCTCCGTCGGCGGGTCAGCGGATATTATACGAAGCTGCGTGCCGCCGGAAACCGTCTTGACATTGGACACTTTATATTTCTTCATGTAATCGTTGACTTTCTCCCGCGTGAGTGTGCAGCTCCAAACTCGCTCCGGCATGGAGGCAATCAGTTCTTCCGAGGTGCCCGACAACACGATCTGCCCCTCTTTCATCAGCAGAATGTCGTTGGCGATATATTCCACATCCGATACAATATGCGTGGACAGCAGCACAATGCGCTCCTCGGCCAACTCACTGATCAGGTTGCGGAATCGAATCCTCTCGTTGGGATCCAACCCGGACGTAGGCTCGTCAAGAATCAGGATCTTCGGATCGTTCAACATGGCCTGCGCGATTCCTGCACGGCGCTTCATTCCTCCCGATAATTTTTTCATCTTCTTATTTCTGGATTTGTCCAGTCCGACCTGTTTGATCAGCCGATCTATGCGCTGCCTGGCTGCCATCGGGCGTATTCCTTTGATGGAAGCAATATACATCAGATAATCCCATACCGAGAAGTCAGGATAGTACCCGAAATCCTGCGGCAAATATCCCAAAAGTTTGCGGTACTCTTCATCCATGGAATAGATATCCTGTCCGTTCCATGTGACACCGCCTTCCGTTGGCTTTAAAAGCGCGCACAATATGCGCATTAGCGTTGTCTTGCCGGCTCCGTTGACACCGAGCAGCCCGTATACGCCGTTTGACAGCGTGTAGGAAACATGATCGACCGCCGTCGTATCCTGAAATTTTTTTGTGACCTGTGTCAGTGTTAATTCCATGTTTTTTGGTTCCATATCATTCTCCTTTTTCTACTCTTCATTCCACACCATATCCGACTCCCATATCTCATTGCACCTCCTCTGCCCCCTGTAAATGCAATATCCCAGATACAGCGTGGACATAATCAGAAGGAGATACCATATCGGTTCGGAAATCATACCGTATAATTTTGTGTTCAATACAATAAGTATCCATGCGGCGCTCCACAGCATACACAGGAACATGGAAAATATTTCCGAGCGGAACCATTTATGGTACAGCGTCTGAAAACAGATGCAGCATGTCACGTTAAAAGGCAGAATAAACTGGATCATCAATTCCCACAGTGACAACTGCGTTGTATGCACCGCCGTCAGACTGAATGTGCTCAACAAGATCAGGTCAACCGAGGCGAATAGAATCAATCTGGCAGCATAAACTCTTCTCAAAGAAAAGTATGACGTACACTCTATCTCCATCGCATTCATGTGGCGATTCTTCCAAAACTCGGGCATCATCAGTACAACCAATAACGGCGCGGCAGTACCCATACTCCGTTGCATAAAATACGGACTGTTGGAATTCTTTAATACCCACCATAACGCAAGCAGAAGTAACCCCTGCAGCACCCACCAGCGCTTGAGAATATAACGGCTCTGCTGGTACAGAAACTCCATTTTCGTAAGATATCCCTGCGTCTCATGCTCGCAGTAAATCTGCTTTGATTTAGTGACACATATGTCAATTTTCTCCTGAGATTCTATAGTACCCGATAAAGTTCCCAATGCATTTTGGGGTTGTAGCAAATTCTTAATTTGTTTATTTGACACTTTCATGTTAGTCTCCGATCCGCCGCTGACTCGACAGCACAAAAAGTAATAAATCCTACAATAGTAATAAATCTTATTCTTCTTTGGCTATATCTCCCCACCGATATATTCCGCCAACAGTTCTCTCGCTCTCCTAACCCTGTATTTCACAAGCGGAATTCCGATTCCCAATATCTTCGCAATTTCTTTCTGTTTGATTTCCTGACAGAAAAATAATATGGCAACCTCCCTGATCTCTTGAGGCAGACTGTCAAGCGCCAGATGCACATTGACATATTCTTCGAAGTGTTCCTCACTGTAAAGGAATTGTTCGGGCAATATTTCCATCACCGGCACATCCTTTTTCCTGTAGTAATCCTTGCAGGCATTGGCCGCAATCACATACAGATAATTGGCTGCCTTCCCGTAATGGTGATACCGGTTAAATGTCCGAAAGAAATGTTCAAACGTCTCCTGTGTGATATCCTCGGCGTGCCCGCAGTCTTTGATATGCAGACGGCAGTACCGCATGATCATCGGATAGTATTTATTCACGAACGCTTCAATAGCCTGCTCGTCCCCGTTTTTCATCCTCTGTATCAGCCAAAAATCCGAATCCATCGTAACCTCGATTCTGAAGCGCTGCGCAAAGTCCTGTGCGCTTCTATATGTTATAACGATACAACAGGCCAAAAAGATAGTCGATGGAAGATTTTCTTAAGAAAAACCTCCCCTCATCAAAAAAATCCCTCAGAACACTTCTTACGAATAAAATGTGTTCTGAGGGAACAGCTGTCAAAATAGTACTCACCCAATATTTTGAATATATCTGCATTTCGGGAATGAACTGCATCCATAAAAACCTTGTCCGGCATTCTTGCCCTTTTTAGCCATACGCAAGACCAATGGAGAACCACACCTAGGACATAATATTTGATCCTCCGTTCCTGAAATCATCTCAATATTATTTTCTACGTCTGATTGATTTGAAATAACTTCTTTTTCTTGGTCATTCTGCCCTATTCGGCTGTTAATGCTGTCGATATGGGCTTGTCGAACGTCCATAGAGGTTTGCGAGTATGGGTACAATTTCTCATAAAGCTCTGTCACTTTATCAGGCGTCAACATAGATGTAGTTTTAGAATCAATAATTGAAACCGTTTTATTAACACGATCTCTTTTAATGACCGCTACATCTTGTGAAGAAATGTCTACTCTTTTCAAAGTACATCTCTCTGAAAACACAATAATAGAATGTATCGGTATTGATTCGTCTTGAAGCAGCCTCTTTAACCATTTAATATGTAACTTATTTTGCATAACCGGATTTAGGAAATGCTCCTTATGAGATTTTCTTCCTTGTGGCAATGTTTGAGTCCATGTCTTACCTCTCTCACTTCCAAAAATCCATCCACTATAGTTTTTGCTTTCAAACACATACAATCCGCTTTTGTATATCATTAAAACATCTATTTCCGTCGTGTCACCATTTTCACGCGGAAGATAACAATTAAAAAGAAATTTGGCTCCTTTATTTTCATATGAGCGGAGGCAGCGATAGGTCAAATACTCACCATACCTTCCCAAATCCAATCTCATAAATAAATACGAATAACCTGTGACTTGATAATAGTCTGTTTTTTTATACAGCCAAACATTAATGGCATATGTAATTAGACATAGCATTACCGCTGCACCAAGCATCCCGTAAGTTTGTATCATACTATTTTCTCTCTTCTTATTATTTACCAGTGTTTGCCTGGTATTTATAAAATCACAGTAAAATTATACTATGTATATAGTTCGTTTTCAAGTTGATTTTTCTATACTTTTTCATACAGAATGATTGCCCCGTTACGATTGATACTGTATATCTGTAATAAAAAACACAAAAGAGGAGAGCTAAACTATGGACACTTTACAAACACAACTGAATAATTATTTAGAATTCTGCCAATTCCAAAAAAGACTGGATTCCAAAACTCTAAAGGCTTACCGAATTGATCTGACACAATTCATTCGACAAATATCGGTGAACAACATTCTTTCAATCACTCCCAATCTTTTGGAAAAATATATTGCGACACTGCATCAAACATATAAACCCAAAACCTCAAAAAGAAAAATTGCATCTCTGAAAGCCTTCTTTCACTACCTCGAATATAAAGATCTAATCGAACATAACCCCTTTAACAAAATTCAAGTAAAATTCCGCGAACCGATCATTTTGCCTAAAACCATACCCCTTCATACCGTAGAAATCTTTTTACGCACAATATATAAGCAGCAAAAAAGTGCAAAAACAGTATATCAGAGGAAAAACGCGCTAAGAGATGCTGCAGTCATCGAAATGCTTTTTGCTACCGGAATGAGGATTTCGGAACTCTGCTCTCTGCAAGTCAGCGATGTAAATTTGATGGAAGGCACTATTTTAATTTACGGAAAAGGTTCTAAGGAACGCAAGATCCAGCTTGGAAACGATGATGTAATTCATACTTTAATAGAATATCGGGAGGTTTTTGACAGTCAAATTCGTGAGTGCAACTATTTTTTTGTCAATCAAAACGGCAGCGCACTATCCGATCAGTCGATTCGCCGAATGATTAACAAATACGCCTCTCTTGCCGCAATAGAGTTACATATCACACCACATATGTTCCGCCACACCTTTGCCACAAGCCTGTTGGAGGCAGATGTTGATATTCGGTATATTCAAGAGATGTTGGGACATAGCTCCATTAATATCACGGAGATATATACGCATGTTGCTATGTCGAAACAGCGGGATATATTGACGACGAAGCATCCGAGGAGAGGGTTTTGTGTATAAAAGAAAGCAAATATAGATATAGGTATTAGACAGCAATTCACAGGTTGTGGGTTGCTGGTTTTGTTTGATGGATAATTAAAAGTTATCTATTAGTTATATAAACTAATGAGTTTGTAAATAATCTATTGTCAATAATATGGCGTCCTTTATTCGTATTATTATTTTGTATGGAGAAGCAGAATGAATATTTTTATATCTTTTTCTGGTACAGCACGAGAAGATTTTGCTATTAAATTTTTAAATTTTTTCAATGAATTTGGTCTGCATTGTTGGTATGATCAGCATGAACTGTTTTTAGGGGATAATTTGAAAAATACTATCATAAATGATGGAATAGAAGCTGCTGATTATTGTATACTTATAATAAACGAATCGTATCTTAATCGAAGTTGGCCGTGTGAAGAAGCCAAAAAATTGTATGAAAAGCTGGAAGTCAAAAAGAATAATGTAATTTTTCCTATATTACTTGATATAACGAAAGAAGATGTGAAAAATTCTAAAGTAAATTTCTTGTTAAATATAAAATATCAATTTTTACATACGGGTGATACCATTAATGCGATTGGATTGCAAATTCTAAATAGAATTTTTCATGATATTGCAACGCAATATAAATTTCAAACAATTAATGATGCACTAAATTATTTTAAAAGGTTTACATTAACAAGCAGAATTGATATTTATAATGCTTTAAACGTCGTGAATAATTTTGATAATACCAACTACAAAGACAGAACTATTATATTAACTTGTTTAACAAATCTATTTAATAATAATCCATACAAAAAAACTATTAATAAAATATCCTATTTTATATATGAGAACGAGATAATATCATTTGATATGTATAAAATAGTCGAGTCTATTTTTTTGATTAATGCTTCAATATTTGTTGTTTAAGTCACTTTCTAATTCATCCATTACTAAGTCCATTTTTTGCCTTGTTTTCAAAATAATTTTTTCAACTAGTGCATCAAAAAAAAATGTATCTGCTGTTCTATAATCAAATGCTTCCAAAAAATTGCAATGTGATGCAGAAAAAGAATCCTCATCCGCTTTTTCTTTATCATATATTTTTTTCGAAATAGAGTCTTCCCCACATGGCAATGGAATTATTATGTTATCTTTATTAAACTTAGCTAACATATACTCTTTCCACATTCCACTATTTTCAATGTTATCAGACACTTCATCTAAATCACCAAATATATAAATAAATATACCCGCCTTATTTATCAAATTTTCTCTATGCTTTTCATTATCAATACCACTTGAAAATGGAAAGGGTTCCATTTGCAAATAGCGATTAATATTCTTCCCTTTACACTTTTGTTTTATCGTCCCACAAATGAAATGCCCAATACTCATTCCCATTCCAGAAAAAAACTTAAAGGGTGATTCTCTAATATTCATGAAAGATTCTACAAGATTTTGACACAATCTTTTTCCAATATTTTCTTCTAAAGAATGTCTTGTGTACTTTTTGGCGCCAGAAATAAATATTGAATTATATTTAACTTTGCAAGATATTCCATATGCTATTTTGTATGCATTTTTTGCATTTGAAACAGTTAAACATTTTATGTTATAATGATACGACAAATCTTTTGAAATAAACTCTAATTTTTCTGCATTCTTCTCAACAATAATAGCAAAATGATTTGTCACATAGTTTTCATCACTATTTTCAATACAATTTAATATATCTTTTATACATATACGTAATATATCATCCTCAAACGAACAGCCCAAAAATAGAAAACTATGACAAAGCAGTTCCCTTTTTAGTAGGATTAAATATGCTTCATGTGATTTTCTATAATTAATAAAATCTTCCTTAGTAACAACAATCGTTTTAGGGTCATTATAGGAACCATTAATTTTGAAAAGAAAACATTCACCTGGGTAAGGTAAATCTTTGAAGTGGCTATATTTATAAATTGGTTTATAATTTCTTGCCTTTTGATCTAGAACTTTTTCAATAATCTGATCATAATTAGTTGTCCATATACTTTTATAATCAAAATTTAGTAGATAATTGAGATACGTATTTTTTTCTCTGACATCAATTTTTAACAATGATGTTTGCTTTGATATTTCTGTCTTTATATTTATTCCTTTAAGTTCTGCATATTGAGCTTTATCGACATTATTTCCATTTTTATAACCTTTATAAACTGAACTTATTAAATCACTCCAATTGGGTGCATTATATTGCATTGAAGATCCAGCCCCTAGGAAAAGACTTATATTACCCTGTAAAATTTCCTCTGCAACAATATTTAAAAATTTTTCAAGCTCGTCTCTTCTTTTTGATAAATATATCTCTGCCATGAATTAATCCTCAAAATATAATTGTTTTTATAAAATAAAGTACAAATTGTGTACAATTTATGAATAAGTTTATACAGACTAATAGATAACTTTTAATTATCTGACATTATTATACTGCAATTTACTACAAAAGTCATTTTATTTTTTACTTTTACTCAATATGTCTTTATCAATCTCTTCCAAAAAAAACCAAAACCACATCCTCTTACCAGCAATTTATATCGCCACATAACCACCAACTCATCCATCATCCCCCCCCACACACACAAAAAAGAACCTTATCAGCCACAGCCAATAAAATTCTTTTCAATCCATCACTTATTCACTATAAATTATAAGAGGACTCTCCCCTACACCACCCTCCTAATCGTAATAATACTCCGATACGTCGCCGATGTGATCTTAATTCCGGTACGCTCCGTGCTGGCATGGACGATCTGCCCGTTGCCTATATAGATACCCACGTGTCCGCCGTAATAGATAATATCGCCGGGCTGCGCCTCGGAGTAGGATACAGCCTTGCCTATACCGGACTGTGCGTAGGAACTTCTTGGCAGAGAATAACCGAATGCCTTATAGACCGCCCACACGAAACCGGAACAGTCTGCGCCCTCGGTCAGGCTTGTACCGCCTGCCTTATACGGATAGCCGACATATTTGCAGGCAAATTCCGCAATCTGTTGTCCCTTACCTCCTCCGGAAGACGACGGTTTGGGCGTATCCTGACTAACGCTGTTGCTACCGGAACTACCTCCCGAATTATCATTCTCTTCATCTCCCTGGGCAATCTGTGCTTCCTCCTCCAGGCGTTTGCGTTCCTCTTCTTCCCTGCGTTTGCGTTCTTCTTCCTCTCTACGCTTGCGCTCCTCTTCCTCCAGTTTTTTGATCTGCGCCGTTTCCTGCTTGATCTTCGCTGTGTAGGCGGCCGCTTCCTGTTTTGCTTTCGCCAGCACTGCGTTATAGTTTTCGTACTCCTGCTTTTTCTGCGCCAACACTTCCTTGACATACGCCTGCTCTTCTTCAAGCTCTGTCTTGGAAGTCTCCAACTCGGATTTTTCCTCTTCTAGTGTATCCTGAAGCTCCGCCACCTTCTGCACGGTGAGCTTATATTCTTCCAGCAGGTTACGGTCGTAATCGTAGAGTTCTTCCACGTAGTTCGCCTTGTTCATCATATCGCCCATGCTCGACGCACCGAAAAACATTTCAAGATAAGATGCCTCGCCCCTTTCGTACATGAATTTGATACGAATCTTCATGGACTCATACTGTTCTTCCTGAACCGCCAATGCAGCGTTATAGTCGAGCTGTGTCTGTGCAATATCTGCCTCTTTATCCTCAATAGCCTCCTGGATCAGGTTGATATCCGTCAGAAGTGCTACCATCTCCGCATCCAAGTCATTGATCTCTTCCTCAACGGCCTCCTGCTCATCTTCATAATCGGAAATCTGTTGATTGACATTATCCAACTGCGATTGGTTATGCTTGATATCATCCTGCAGATCGGAAATAGTGGTAGCCGATGCCGAATCTACCACTGAGAGAAAACATATGAAAGATATTATGATACATATCACCTGTGTACATCTTCTCTTCATCCTGAAGTACCTCTTAAACGAATTCTTACAGAGTTGTCTGCCGGATCTACTCATCTACAGTTCGCAGTTATTGACCGTTCTCGGGAACGGAACCACATCCCTGATGTTGCTCATGCCCGTCAGATACATAACGCATCTCTCAAATCCCAGTCCGAATCCCGCGTGCCGCGCCGAACCGTACTTTCTGAGGTCAAGATAGAACTGATAGTCTTCCTTGTTAAGTCCCATCTCTTCCATTCTCTTCTCCAACGTTTCCAGGTTGTCTTCTCTCTGGCTGCCGCCGATGATCTCACCGATGCCCGGCACAAGGCAGTCCATAGCTGCCACGGTCTTGCCGTCCTCATTCAGCTTCATATAGAAAGCCTTGATCTCCTTCGGATAGTCGGTCACGAACACGGGACGTTTGAATTCCTGCTCCGTCAGATACCTCTCATGCTCGGTCTGCAGATCGCATCCCCATGACACTTTGTACTCGAACTCATCATTGTGCTTCTCAAGAATCTTGATCGCATCCGTGTATGTCACATGCGCAAAATCGGAGTTGAGCACGTGATTCAGTCTCTCAATCAGACCTTTATCCACAAACTGGTTAAAGAAATCCATCTCCTCAGGCGCATTTTCCAGCACATAGCGGATGACATGTTTAAGCATCGCCTCTGCGAGCACCATATCATCGGTCAAATCCGCAAAAGCGATCTCCGGCTCGATCATCCAGAACTCCGCCGCATGTCTTGTGGTGTTGGAATTCTCCGCACGGAACGTAGGTCCGAAAGTATATACATTCTTAAATGCAAAAGCATAGGTCTCCACATTCAGCTGTCCGCTGACGGTCAGATTGGTGGGCTTACCGAAGAAATCCTGGCTGTAGTCCACCTGCCCGTCCTCTGTCATCGGCAGATTGTTCAAATCAAGCGTCGTCACCTGGAACATCTCACCCGCGCCCTCACAGTCACTTCCCGTAATGATAGGTGTATGCACATACACGAACCCTCTCTCCTGGAAAAAGGTGTGAATTGCATAGGCGATCAGGGAACGTACGCGGAAGGTCGCCTGAAACGTGTTGGTTCTCGGTCTAAGATGCGAGATCGTCCTCAGATACTCAAAGCTGTGTCTCTTTTTCTGCAGAGGATAATCCGCCGTCGATTCGCCCTCCACCATAATTTCCGCCGCCTGCATCTCAAATGCCTGCTTTGCCTGTGGTGTCGCAACGATCTTACCTCTCGCCACGATCGCGGATCCCACGTTCAACTTGGAAATCTTCTCGAAATTAGCCAGCTTATCATCATAGACAACCTGCAGAGGTTCAAAGAACGTGCCGTCGTTTAAAACAATGAATCCAAATGTCTTGGAATCCCTGATACTTCGCACCCATCCGCCGACCGTCACTTCCTTGTCGATATAAGCGTCGGTATTGCGATACAAATCTTTCATGTCTGTCAAATTCATGCTGCTCATAAGTTTGTTGCTCCTTCTCTATCCCTTAGATTGTATTTAAATTGTATATATATGATTATTCTATATTTTATATTGCCTATCAGTTCGTGCCTGCAGGTATTGTCGTGATATTGCCGTTCTCTTTCAGAAACTCCATGACATTTCTTTTCATCAGTCCTTCCCTGAACGCCTCCATGTCGTTGTCCTCCCTGAATGCCTCCTCAGACTCATAGCCATAGAATGCCACACTGGCATCAATTTCCTCCCGGAGCTGCTCATCGGTGGGATTGAGTCCCTCCGCATCCGCAATGGCCTGATACATGATATACTGCTGAGCCCTTGTAACAGCTTCCGTTTTGAACTGTTCCTTATATGCCGTCTCATCCATTCCCTGGGAAGCCAGCATATAGTTCCCCAGTGTCATTCCGTATTGGGCGGCAGTCGCAGTTCTCTCTTCCTCGATACGCTGCGCAAAGCGTTCCACCATTTGGGCCGGCGGCTCTTTGAAAACACAGTTTGACATGATCGTATTGGTCAGTATCGTCTCAATCGTATTTTCGTAGATTGCCACCGCATTGTCATAAAGAGCATTGTACACAACTTCACGCAGTTCTTCCTCCGTGCTGCATCCTTCTATGCCCAATGACTGCGCAAAACTGTCAACATCCTTCCTGCCGTTGACCGTGACTTCAAACACCACTGCGGCTCCGGCAAGATCCGGATTGATATAAGGATCAGGGAAGGTCAAATCCAGAGAAACCGTATCTCCGTAATTAACACCGATCAGCCCGTCCTCAAAACCGTCGATAAACGAATGGGAACCGATCTTCAGATCGTAGTCCGCTCCGGTGCCCCCATCGAAGGCTACTCCGTCAAGATATCCCGCAAAATCAATATTTACAGTATCGCCTTCCTGAACTGCTCTGTCCGTCACTTCCTCGACGGGAATCCGCTTCAGAATATTGTATGTCATATACGCATCCACCTCGCCGTCCTGCACGGTGGGTTCTTCAGCCGATGCTCCGATACCGAGATAATTACCAAGTGTCACATAATCGGACGCCTTGATGTCCTTCAGGTACTCCTTGCTCCCGCAGGCCGTCACAAGCGCCGACGCGGCCAGTATCGCCGTCAAAACCGCAGTTTTTCTGCTCTTCATAATACTGTTAACTCCTTTTTTCATAATATTCTCCGTTTCCTATATTTCAAATCAATATTTTCCATCCCTCATATATATTTTGTTCATGGGCAAATTGCACATACGGACATACCCATACATAGTAATAATAGCATAAATCAAGCATTGTTTAAAGAGTTTCTTCCGAATTGCGAAATCTCCTTGCTTAAAGGTTGAATCAATGATAAAATAACCTTTGCACACAGCAAGTAATTTCGGAGGTAATCTCATGAGTACGTGGATGATTGTTTTGTTGGTTATTGTGGCAGTATTGATAGCCGCCATAATTGCACTATATTTTCTGGGTAAGAAAGCGCAACAGAAACAAAGTGAACAGCAGGCGCAGATTGATGCCATGAAGCAGACGGTCTCGATGCTGATTATAGATAAGAAGCGAATGAAATTACGGGATGCGGGGCTTCCCCAGGTAGTTCTTGATCAGACCCCGAAGTGGCTGCGCGGTTCCAAACTCCCCGTTGTAAAGGCTAAGGTCGGCCCTCAGGTAATGTCTCTGATCTGTGATGAGAAGATTTTCGATTCCGTACCGATCAAGAAAGAGGTTAAAGCGGTAGTCAGCGGTATCTATATCACGGATGTCAAGGGTTTGCACGGCAAGCCGACCGCCGCGGAACAGAAGAAAAAGAGCAAATTCAAACAGTTGGTTGAGCGGGCACAGGAAAAAGCCGGCGCGAAACCCGTCAAATAAAAAATCGAGCAAGCTCGATTGCGAGATTTGCTTCGCAAACTCGTTACAGCAGAAAAGTATAGACAGCAGCATCCTTAAATTTTTTTAATTTAAAGAAAAGCTGCTGTTTTCTTTAGAACAAATAGATATTTTGATATGACAGTCGGACAGAAATTCATAGTTGACATCAAGTGAATAATCCACATCCACAACAATATTGTCCTTCTGCTCTTTAATCTGTATTTTTTTCGTGTCAATACCTATCAGAATCTGACCGAAGGGTGTATTATAATTGGTCAGATTCTTCTTATTTTCCTGGAAAACCATGTGCATGTTCACCAGCCCGTTTCTGGATAGTTCCAGCATATCTTCACTGAACTTCAACCTGTTTTTGGTAGGCTGAGAGAATCCTTCGGTAATTTCCTCGTAAATCACATAGTGCTTCCCGTTTTTCTTATAGTAGTCGCCGACCGTCACCGTCTCAATCTTGTCGGCGTCCTCCTCCCGCTGATCGAACTGCAGCCCTTGGAGAGTCAGTAATACTTCCCGCGTCATAACTATGCCCCTTATTGCTTTCTTTCGTTCTCCGACAGTACTTGTCAGTATTCATCTATATTGATTACTTTCGCCGACAAAATACCGTATGTCAAAATCGAATTCGCAAACTTCTGAAATTTATCCGCCGCATCGCTGACAAAGAAGCGGTATAATTCCGTTCCGAGTCCCGGCCTGTGTTCGCTCTCCAATCCCTTTTCCTGCAAAAGCCGTTTCAGCTCATGTGCTGTCTCATACGCGGGGTTGACTAACGTCACGCCATCTCCCATGATTCTGCCGATGGTAGAGCGTATGATCGGATAATGCGTACAGCCCAGAATCAGCGTATCGATTCCCACATCGATCAGTTCCGCCAGATATCTTCCGGCAATCTCGTCCGTCACCGGGTCCTCCCACAATCCTTCTTCCACCAGAGGCACAAAGAGCGGACATGCCTTACTCAAAACCATGGCATCGGAATCATTCTCTTTTATGTACCGGCTGTATATGCCGCTGCCAATGGTCGCCTCCGTGGCGATTACACCGATCTTGTCATTCTTGGTGGCACCGATTGCGGTCTTGGCACCCGGTCTGACAACGTCTATGATCGGCAGTTCCACTTCCTTCTCCAACTCGCTCACGGCACAGGCGCTCGCGCTGTTGCACGCCACCACGATTGCCTTGACTTCCTGCGTCTGCAGAAAGCGCACAATCTGCTTTGAAAATCTCGTAATCGTCTCCGGCGACTTATTGCCGTACGGCACACGCGCCGTATCACCGAAATATACAATCCTCTCGTTGGGAAGCTGCCGCATGATTTCTCTTGCCACGGTCAGTCCGCCGACACCCGAATCAAAAACCCCAATAGGCCTGTTTCGTAATTCTTCACGTTCATTCATAGCAATCTCATTTCCAATCTATTTTTTGCCCGCCTTCTCTTCCAGCCATTCCAACAGTCTGCTCTTCACGACGATCTCATCTCCCGTCGCATCGAGAATGTCCCGATAGTCTGCCTGCCCGACTGCAAGCTCCTGACCGTCCGCGACGGTGACCTGTGCACAGGTACTGTCTGTAAAACAAAGTTCCGGATACAAAAGTCCCCACCACGCAAGCGCCATCATGCCGGCGGCGGCCGCACGTAACCGCACGTCTCCGCATGCTTTCAGCAGAATATGCTTTATGTTTTGTCTGTCTACCATAATCGTTACACTCCTTTTCACAGTTCTTGTTGCTCATCGCAGCGCAAGCTCAGTTCCTCCGAATGCTTGCTCTATCAAGAAGTGTAACCGCTATTTGATTCTCTATTCGCTTACTTTTTCTTATTCGCCGTCTGCTCCTGTTCCAGCCGGATCTGACGGATAATGGATTTCTCCTGATTGTCAATGTGGAGTCTGGCAGTCTGTGCCGCTTTCTTCTTGTCACGCTTGACAATACTTTCGTATATTATTCTATGCTCATCGATCAAACTGTCATGACGATTTTCATCTTTAATATACTCGAAGCGGTATCGGTACATCTGCTCCGACAGGTTGTTGATCAGCTGAATCAATCTCTGATTGCCGGTGGCCTGCACGATAATATCGTGGAACGCCACATCCGCCTTGGCAATGATCGTGGCATCCTTCGTCTCGGTTGCGCGCTCAAACTCATCGCACGCCTCTTTAAGCATCTCTTCCTCATCGGAATTGATTCTGTCGCAGGCAAGTTCCACACAGAGGGCATCCAGTGCACGCCGCACTTCCAGCACATCCTTTAAGCTCTTCTCCGTAATCTGTGCAACTTCCGCACCACGGCGGGGAATCATGATTACAAGCCCCTCCAGCTCAAGCTTACGGATTGCCTCTCGGATAGGCGTCCGACTGACTCCCAGGCGATTGGCAAGATGAATCTCCATCAGACGTTCACCCGGTTTCAACTCTCCTGTAAGGATTGCCTTGCGAAGCGTATTAAACACGACATCCCGCAAGGGAAGAAATTCATCCATTGTCATATCAAAATTATCTCCCATACAAACCTTACCTTTCTATCAGTGTATGTTATCTGTTTCCGAGAATCGTTTTGCTATTCTGCGCCTTCATGAAATGTTGTCACAAAAATCTGTCCCGCAAGCTGCCGATTCGAAACGGCCTGCGCCGCTACCTCAGCCGTCTCTCTCTTTTTAAATATACCGAACACGGTAGGGCCGCTGCCGCTCATCAGCGCATTCTCCGCGCCCTTGCTCCGCAGAAGTTCTTTGATCTCCTCGATCACAGGATACTCCCTGACCGTGACCGTCTCAAGCACGTTGCCCAGTCTGTCTGTGACACCGCTCAGGCTGCCTGCGCGCAGCGCCTCGATCATGCCGTCTATATCGGGATGATACGTCAGTCTGTCCGCCTGAAGATTTCCGTACACAAAGCCCGTCGATACATTGATATCCGGCTTAGCCACCACAAGAAAACAATCCGGCGGTGCAGGCAGCGGAGTCAAAATCTCTCCGATTCCCTCCGACAACATCGTGCCGCCAACAAGACAATAAGGAATGTCTGCACCGAGCTTTACGCCCAATTCCTGCAGTTCCCGCACAGAATATCCCATCCCGAACAGCTCATTCACTCCCCGCATGGTCGCGGCAGCATCGGAACTGCCGCCCGCCATTCCGGCAGCGATGGGGATTCTCTTCGTCAGCGTAATCATCACGCCCTCGGTAATCCCTTTTTCCTGAAATAACAGATCTGCCGCCTTGTAAATCAGATTGTTGCCGTCCACCGGCAGTTCCTCGCGATCGGTCCGAATCACGATTCCGGACTGCGCCGTCCTCTCAAAGGTCAGATCATCACAGATATCTACCGTCTGCATGATCATCCGTACTTCATGATACCCGTCTTTCCTTCTCCTGAGGACATCCAAACCGATATTGATTTTCGCATATGCCTTTCGGGTGATTTGTTCCATTGATGTCTCCGTTCGGATCTTTGATTGCATAAGCTGCCTATCATTATTATCTGATACATGCCAACCACGGATTGTACTTTGTATACAAAAAGTGGATTGTACTTAATTATATACAATCCACTTAC
>JAFLTD010000041.1 GCA_022510625.1 Lachnospiraceae bacterium | reverse complement strand
ACGACCTTGCCAAGGTCGGGGTCGCGGGTTCGAGTCCCGTCTCGCGCTCTTTTTATTTAAGTGGAAATGCCGTATTTATCAGCATTTCCGCTTTTTAATTTTGTGTGACTCTTGAATCAAATTGAATCATTTTTGAATCAAACTGTATTTTTTTCCTATAAAGCCCCAGAAATCAAGGAAAATGTCTCTTGCTCTGTCAAAGGGTTGTAGATGTATGAGAGGGTGGTTGAAAGTTCCGTGTGCCCTAACTGCTCTCTGATTGCATCAAGCGGAACACCGTTTGCATTAAGCATAGAAGCGTATGTCTTGCGCATCTTATGGGTGCTCTTGGTCTGAATGCCCTGACGTTCTGCGTACTTCTCTAAGACATAGGCAATTTGCCTTGCCCTCAGACGTTCACCGTCCCGCTCAAAGAGATATGTACCGCTCTTGTCTAGCTTGTCCAGTAATGCTTTAGCTTTAGGAACGAGGACAACAAATCGGTCATCATTGGTCTTGGTATGTTCCACCACATAGCATTGATTTGTTTCCTGATCTCGTATTTCTTCCCTTACGACATGAATTTGATTTTCCAGTATATCTTCTGTCTTTAATGCCACCAGTTCACCCACGCGCAGACCTAGCAGAAAATTAACCTTAACGGCTATATATGCGCTGTCTTTTGTCTGCTCATACATATTGTCAAGATAATCATTAAGGGCGGTTAATTCGTCCGTATTGAACGTCTGACTCTTACCCGTTTTCTTGACAACCTGCCTATACTTTACGGATATCCTCACATCTTCTAAAGGATTTTCCGTTATGTACTTCTTACGTCTGGCAAAATCAAACATGCCGTTTAAAATCGTCTTGGCGTTTACCCAGTCTTTACGGGACAGATTGAACTCTTTAACAATACGGTTACACTCAGTTTCAAGGAGAAGAGTGTCAATCGCGGATAGCTTCATATCATGAAGTTTAGACGGTTCAAAATACTTTGTATAATGCTGTCTGTGCCTTTTAATAGTGTTGGGGCTATTGGTTAAAGGGGTCTTGTACTCCAACCACTCTAAATACAGTTTGTAAAATGTGAAGTTTTCAAGGTTCTGGTCGGACTCATATAGCTTAATCAGTTTATCAAGTAATTCATTTTCTGAATACCCTCTAACAAGGATTCTTTTTGCGTTCTCCTTTTTATAGTAAGTAAACCAATATTTATTACCTTTATTAGGGGGAGTTATCGCATATTTATGCGCTTTCTTTAGTTTTTCTCTTTTATTTGCCATGATTAAGTCTAGTACGTTGTCTATATTTATTATACCAGAATTCACGCATATTTGCAACAAATTATCGTCAAATTTTATATTATTTTTCATTTCTTGACACCATAAAAGCGGTGTCCCTGCTGTAATTGTTCGTTCGCTGTGATTGTTGAAAAGAACGTGCTTTGTTTCCTTTCTTACACATATTATTTGTATTATTTTTTATATTCGATGTAGTTTACGGTATTTATTATCTGTCCCTTACTATTACGTATTGAGTAACTACCGTCTCTGATCATATCTTCCATGTGCTCAAAAATAATATCAGAAAGTTCAATCCTTTCATCTATAACGGATTCTTTTGGTTTTAAAAGGTTGTTACTTGTAAAAAAGAATCTTTGACCGCGAATGTCTTCACCGCTTTCAATACGTTTTGTAATTTCCTTTGTACAGTATTTGACCGTATACCGTATTGCTATTTCTCGTTTCTTATTATTATTTAGTTCATCAATCCATACAAACCCATTACCCCATGTCCGTTCTAATATTGAATGTTCCATGTAACCTAGATTTGTTAGGCAGTGGAAGTGAAAAATACCACCATTCTCAATACCTTCTTTTTGGCTTCTTTCCCGTTGATATTCCCAAACGCAGATATATTTTAGGTCACAGTTGCATATATGGCGTAATCGCTTTAAAAATAGTTGCCACTCTGCCAATGCATAGTTATACGATGTAACAGCTTCTTTAAAGGTCAATGTGATAACTGTATTTATGTCATCATTCATCAAGGCAATCTCTATCAATTCCGCAACTTTGCGCCTATAATATCTAAGACGGCGTTCGTCTGATTTCTGCTTTTCTGATTCTGTCATATCCTTATAATTAGTACGGGAGAGCGACAAACCCAAATTTTCTGTATTTGTCTCTTCGCTAAATTCGATTGAATTGTTGTATACAGACACCTTTTCCTTATAGCCATAATCTGTAATTTTACTCTGATAAAAGCTCATTATATGCCTCGCTTGTCAAAATTAAGTGTATAAATCAAGTGAACCGCCTGACATCCGCTCCCTTGCGGTCGCGTCTGTCAGTCGTGACAGAATATTTTGTTCCAATAAAGCCATATTGCTAATTTTGGGGAATTTGATTTCCCTGAATCCTATACCATCTACCCAGCAAACACCCTCTCCAAAATTGTAGACGTGATTGGGAAGTTCTTCACCACCATACAACATGCTTTTTGCCTCTTTACTTAGATTGCCGAGAGATATAGTAGAATGAAAGTTATCCCTTGCACCGTTCGCAAGAAAAGCCGCATCAGGTCGTTGCATGATTAACCAAATTCCAAACCCGTAAGACCGCCCCAACATTAAAATCTCGCTTATCATGGTTTTATATTTTTCCGACAATTTTTTATCAGTAATGGACGTAGATAAAATAAATGCAGGATATTCGTCAAATACCAAAATACTAAACTTTTCATTAAATTCAATGTCCTCTGTCTGTCTCTCCTTAAATTGTTGGAAAAATTCAGCTAGACCTTTTTCGCATCCCAAATATGAATAATATCTGTCAAAGTTATTTAGGAATTTAAAATCATCTGATTTCTTAAAGTTACAAAAAGTTAAATTAACCTGATTCTTTAGAAGATTTTTAAGAATCCATTTAAGGGCATAGCTTTTTCCTGAACCGCTTGCACCCGTTAGGAGCAAACTAGGATGGGATTTCAGGTCAATATCAATGCCGATTTTTTCCTGATATTCATTCCAAAAAAAATAATCATAACCTATATACATATTCTCCATCTCCGTATCTTTTTTTGGGGCGCTGAAATTGTAACAGATCAGGGCACTCCGTCAAGGGCTAAAGCCGCGCATGCGCGGTGGGGTATACACCCCACCCTTGACAAAGCCTCGCCCTGATCTGATTTTTAGTAATTAAGCCCCAAAAAAGAATCACTCCACGAGTTCCCTAGCCGACTCAATTTCCCTGCTACGCCTATTGTTCCGCTGGTTTTGAATGTACTCCTTCATCTCTTGCGTCCATCCACACATAAGATTTAAATGACCATTTTCGAAATACCCAAAGATAAACAACGGAGTTACAGCATTAAGGTTAAAGGTTTGCCTTAAAAAATTTTCAAAAATCTTCTCAATAACGCTTATTGGAATCTTACATCCGCCAACCTGATAACAAACTTTCGTATGATTACTTTCATAAATACCTGCATCAAACACAATATAGTCAAAATGCGGTTTCAACTTATCGGTTAAATCCGAAACCTGTGTATCTGATAGCGCATATATGGTGGCAGGGGAATTGAATTTCCCCCATGACCAAAACGTGTTGAGCACTAATGTCAGCGCGTCAGCATAAGTCTCGGATTTCTTAAAAATAACAAGTAAATAAGCAATCGCAAGCCATGCAACCAACAAAACTACGATCATACTAATTAAATATTTCATCCTTATACCCCCACTTTAGCAACATTATAGTCATCCGATTTAAAATACACTGTCCCTCGGTTGTCAACATATGTAATCGCCAACCCTGAAAACTTTGCGATGTACTCATCCTCTTCCAACTGTGTCTCGGTTACTTTGAGTTTGCCGTCGGGAATTTTGACCTGAAATCTGCATTTTGAAAGGTCGTCGAATCCTTTCGGCACCTCAACTTCAACACGGACAAACTTTGAGACTTCCCCTGTCTCTTCATTTACGGACTCACCATTTGAAATCGAAACAATCTCCAGCGGAACGCCCTCCAACGTCCTCTCAACTGTCTTTTTCATTGCGTCATACAACGTTTTTGCCATAAATATGACCTCCTTAAAATTATTTTTTGCGATGACTATACGCCATCATCTTATATTTCAATCGTAGCATGATGGGTCAAATTCTTTTTAGGGTCATGGATACAGTATATTGGGGGGTTAATTTTTGATATAGGCAATTTGATGTCAATTCTAAAAGACAATAACTCAACTTGAAAGGGTCAAGTCATCTAGGCAAATTTCTTTGTTTTCTACCGAATGCACAAAAAACATATCGTTCAATCGTATAAAATGCACAAAAAAATTGGAGGTTATAATATTTGAACTTTATATATTTAAAATAAGAAGTGCATAAATATTGAAATGAAATTGATGAAAGTATGTAAATTTGTCGGCTTACACCGAAAAGTTATCGGCTACGGACGGCAAACCACGAACCCACAGCAAGGGTTGAGAATCGTATTTTATCTTTTTCCCGAAAAAACAAACATTCTCTGTCTCTTTGCTGTATTGGCTCGCCGCCCATGGGTTCCCGTTCGTGGTTTTTGTGCCTGACTGAGAAGAGCACGATTAAGGAAAAAAGGGGGAAGCAGACGGGAAACATTCGATACAGATGTAAACCTTGGCTATTCCAATGAACAGATACAGCCCACCGCATCACGGTCAAAAACCATGACGGGCAGGCTATATGTTAAAAAAATATTTGTATTAGATTATTCCAATGAATTTGAGAAGCTGTATAAAATCCCTTAGACCTTGGCGATATGCAAGATGGGCATATCTGGCACTGTATTCGGCAAAAATGTCCAGTACTTTGCTAATCTCTTTTAAGTCCTGCTTTGATATGGATAATGAATCCATGCTATTTAAGGCTTCATTTAATCGCGCATCAATCGCACAAAAGATTTCATCTTGACGAGCAATGTCGTCCAGTCTTTCATTAGTTACAACTTCCATAATGATTTCTATGATATCACTCATTCCATTTTCACCCTCTCTTTAATGCATTATGTATTCATTATATACAATGCGTTCATGATATGCAATATGTTCAATATAGGAATTTATGGGAATAATAATATATAAAGAAAGGATTTCAGCATGTATAATTATTCGCCACTATGGGAAACAATGAAAGATCGCGGAGTAACAACTTATAGTTTAGTAAATCATTATGGAATTTCTAGCCACTTAATGAGCAATTTACGTCATAACAAAAATGTCACTGTAGAGACAATACACCGATTATGTAATATTTTGGATTGTACGCCAAATGATATATTGCAAATTGAAAAGGATAACCGAAAGGAATAAAAAAAGGAACTGATTTTGAATCAATCCCTTTTTTAGTTAATGGTTGAATCACAGTTGAATCAAAATTGAATCACACACGTACAACGTACTTTTTCCTTTCGAATTTATGCGGCTTTTAGAGGGGCGATATAGTTCGAGTCCCGTCTCGCGCTCTGAAAAAGCCTAGAATTTTCTAGGCTTTTTTGACGTTTACAAAACCAGTTATTTATGTTATATTAACAAACAAGAATACAGCATCTGTTCTAAGATGCTACTTTCTATTATCTATTAGGAATCTTGCTTTTCGAAATCATCTTTGAAAATTCCCCAGAATGTAGAAGATTATAGGCAATATCCCGATATGATATGATTTGATAATGATATATTTGGCAAGGAAGCCAATGGGGCGATTACGTCAGCTGCCGGTTATCAACGTTAAATGCAAAAAGCAGCGCCCTCGCTCTGACAAAGTAAGGCGCTGCTTTTTGTAGCATCATATTTGCCGGCGGCTAGATATAATCTAGCCATTGGCTCTCTTGTTAAGTATATTATACACTAATTACGAACATTGACAAGATAATATTTATACCGATAATCATTAGTAGAATTAACGATATTTACATGCTATAATGTTTTTGCTGATTGTGTGATCAAGTCAAGAGTACGGGAGATGAAAAATGGATTACAAAGAATTACCGGAACGATTGGACAGAAAAGCGATTTATGAAAGTGATTATGTATGCTTATATGCTGACAAGGTGAAATTGCCAAATGGATATATCATTGAAAAGTATCATCAGATTCATTATCCGCATGAAGCGATAAGCATTGTTGTATTCAATGAGAATGATGAGGTTTTGCTTATTCAATCTAAGAGGTATTCCGTAATGCGTTTAGAGTGGGAAATTCCCGCAGGCCGCATCGAAGATGGTGAGACCAAAGAAGAGGCCGCACGACGAGAATGCATGGAAGAAACGGGATGTACGATTAAAGATTTAAAATTTTTATGTACTCAAAACCCGGCCAATGGGATGTCTGATTGTATATGTCATGTTTTTGCTGCAAGAGTCGATACGGAAACTGCAAAATTCGACCAAAATGAGGTAAAAACCAAAGAGTGGGTTTCGAAGGACAGGGTCTTGAAGATGTTAGAAAATAATGAAACAAAAGACGGGGTTTCTATCCTGGCTTTGCTTTTTGCATTTGAGTTTTATAAGTAGCCACCGGATTGCAATCAAAATCCCGCAACAGAAAAGGGACTTATCATGAACAACGAATTGACTCAGAAAGACATAGAAAAGATGGAAGAGGAAATCGAATACAGAAAACTGGTCGTGCGAAAGCAGGCTTTGGAGGATGTGAAGGAAGCCAGATCCCACGGGGATTTGAGTGAGAACTTTGAATACTACGCCGCCAAGCGGTTCAAGAACCAGAACGAAAGCCGTATCCGCTATCTGGAAAAGATGATCAAGACGGCGGTGATCGTGTCCGACGAGTCCGCAGAGGACGAGGTGGGCATGAACAATACCGTGGAAGTCTTTTTCGAGGAAGACGGACTTACTGAGAAATATAAACTGGTCACAACAGTCCGCGGCAATTCACTGGAGGGACTGATTAGCACGGAGTCGCCGCTCGGCAAAGCGCTTCTGGGGCATAAAGTTGACGACAGGGTTTACGTGGAGGTCAATGCAGGTTCCGGCTACTATGTAGTAATCAAATCCATAGAGAACACAATTGATGACGGAAGTGATAAGTTGAGGAGTTTCTGATGCGGAAACTCCTTTCATATTGCGCGAATCTGCTTATGCCGAGCCTGACTTTGGTATAAATGGGACATCCCCCGCATATATCTTACAAAGCACGCATGACGTAGAAATACATGACGTGCATATGGTGCAGTGCGGGAGGAAAAAGCATGTATGAAATGAAGACGGCGGCTGAAGTGCTTCGGGTGCTTGAGACGGACAAGGATAGTGGATTGGGACGCAGGGAAGCGATGGAGCGCAAAGCCAAGTATGGGGCAAACAGACTGAAAGACCAGGAGAAAAAGAGTGTCGGACAGATGATTCTGGAGCAGCTCAACGATCCGCTGATCCTGATCCTTGTGGTTGCAATGGGGATATCACTCATGCTGCATGAAGTGGGTGATGCAATCATCATTATCACGGTGGTTGTCCTAAATGCGACGGTGGGAATTATCCAGGAAGGCAAAGCCGGCAAGGCGGTGGAGGCGCTCAAGAAGATATCGTCGCCCCAGGCTGTCGTTCTGCGGGAAGGAAAGCGCGTAAGGATTCCTGCGGAGGACTTAGTTCAAGGCGATATTGTTCTGCTCGAGGCGGGAAATATGATTCCTGCGGATATGCGGTTGATTGATACACAGGGCGTTTGTGTTGAAGAGTCTACCCTAACAGGAGAGTCTGAGCCGGTGGAGAAGGATGCGGCCTATGTCGCTGGGGTCATGGGAGATAACAGCAGCATGAATATGGCGTATATGTCGACCTATATGACCAAGGGACGCGGTGTGGGGGTAGTGGTCGCCACAGGCATGGACACACGGATCGGTCACATTGCGGATATGCTGCGGGGAAGCAAAGAGAAACTGACGCCGTTGCAGGTTAAGCTGGGGGAACTGGGTAAGGTACTGAGTTTTCTGGCGGTAGGAATCTGTGTGTTCCTGTTTGTTGTGGCAGTGCTGCAGAAACGCGATGTGGGGGAGATGCTTCTGACGTCCGTCTCTCTGGCGGTAGCAGCAGTGCCTGAAGGACTTCCGGCAATCGTGACAATCGTACTCGCATTAAGCGTATCCCGCATGGTGCGTGCCAAGACAATCGTCCGCAAGTTATCTTCCGTGGAGACATTGGGTGCAGTTGAAGTTGTCTGTTCCGACAAGACAGGAACACTCACACAGAATAAGATGACGGTGACAGAGTGCTGTCTGGAAGGAAAAATTATTAAGAGAGACCGATTCACAGACAGTTTTTCCGCAATTGCAGGAGAGAAGAACGGCAGTGTGATGCGCGAACTGGCAAATGCGGGACAAGCGAGGCAGTTTATGCTTGGATGTATCCTCTGCAATGACGGCGTTTTACTCGGGGAGGACAAGATCGGAGACCCCACGGAACTCGCCCTGCTCTACATGGCAAAGGAGTGCGGTGCAGACATAGAGAATCTCAGGGCAACATATCCGCGCGTTGCGGAGAGGGGGTTTGATTCGGAGCGCAAGATGATGACTACAGTGCACCGTGTGGATGGCGGAATTGTCTCTTACACGAAGGGAGCTGCGGAGCGCGTTCTGGAGAACTGTGACCGAATCTACAAGAGAGGACAGTTGTGTGCCATGTCACAATCGGACAAGGATGCCGTAGGTAAAGTCCAGAAGCAGCTGATGGGAGAAGGCAGACGAGTGATGGCTCTGGCGATGGATCTAAGCGGTTCGATACAGGAGAAAAATATGGTTTTCCTCGGACTTTTGAGCATGCACGATCCGGTCAGACCTGAGGCAGTACAGGCTGTGTCCGATTTTGAAAAGGCGGGTGTGTCAACGGTCATGATCACGGGCGATCACCCGGATACGGCATTCTCCATTGCGAAGGAACTGGGGATTGCGGACAGCCCCCGGCAATGTATTACGGGCAGGGAACTGGATCATTTAAAGGACCACAGCTTTCTGCAGAGACTGCAGGAACTGAAGGTTTTTGCGAGAGTAACACCGGAGCACAAGGTCAGGATTGTGGAGGGATACCGTACCCTCGGCAAGACGGTAGCGATGACGGGGGACGGTGTCAACGATGCACCGTCGCTGCAGGCCGCTGACATCGGAATCGCCATGGGATTAAACGGTACGGATGTGGCAAGGGGTGCGGCGGATTTTGTGCTGATGGATGACAATTTTGCAACGATACATCTGGCCATCAGGGAAGGGCGGGGCATCTATGAGAATATCAGAAAGTCGGTGCTCTTTCTCCTGTCCTCCAATCTGGGAGAAATCATTACAATGCTGCTCACGATTGTGGCGGGTCTGCCAAGCCCTTTAAAAGCAAGTTTCATTCTGTGGATCAATCTGATCACCGATTCCCTGCCGGCGCTGGCGCTGGGAGTGGACGACAATGACGGTGAAGGTCTGATGCGGGAAAAGCCGCGCAGAAAAGAGGACTCACTGTTCGCCAAGGGCGGACTGCTCTGCGTCATCTGTTACGGACTGGTCATCGGCGGCGTGAGTCTGGCGGCTTTTTTGAAAGTGCCCTATGACAGGATTGTGGCGGAGCATTTACCGATTAGTTTACATAACATATTGGAGGGACTAAAAATATCTTCCGTTCTTGCCCGGGCGCAGACACATGCTTTTACAGTGCTCGGCATCAGCCAGTTGTTTCATGCGATAGGTATGCGTGATGTCAATCGCTCGGTTTTCAAGATGAATCACAAAAACAACCCCTATATGATAGGGGCGTTTGTGATCGGAATCGCACTGCAGGCGGCAGTGACGGAGATTACTCCGCTGATTGGCCTGTTTGGTACGGTACGCCTGAGCATGACAGAGTGGGCGCAGCTTATGGCATTGTCCGTCACTCCGCTGATCGTGCATGAACTGCTTGTAGCGGTGAGCGGAAGAAGACATAGTGAATCGCAGGAGGCTGTTCAGGAGAGCGTCGTGGGACTTTCGCATAATGATATGAGTGCCGCATTATAACAGAGGCTGAAGCGCCAGAAGGATGAGGATTAGTCCGCTGAGCCAGGAGAGATCAACGCGGAACGCGGAGGAGACGAGACGGCCGATGCCGTGCCCTGCGACAAAGAGAAGCAGGTTGAACAGCGCGGCGGACAGAAAGAGAACTGCCGGAGGAATAGGACCTGTTGTGAAAGCCATGCCGACAAGAACGCTGTCTAGGGACAGCGCCAGCGATAACAGGAGCGCCTCCTTCGGACTTAACACCTGCAGATCGTCCCGGTTGGCATCCTCCGGGGACAGGTATACGGTGAAGATAATATGAATCTGTTTGATTTTGCAGCCCCAGTTTCTGGTGAGACTGGGGTGTCTGTGCGCTATAAGCTTAATCAGACTTTCCGACAATTTGCTTATGCCTATCAGTGTCAGAAGAATGCAGGAAAGGATGGGCAGGACCGATTCTGGGAGAAATAAGAAAATATAGGAACCGACGCGGTTGGAAACGGTGATGAAGGCTGCGGGGACACAGGCCAGAATAAGATAGGAGGGCAATGTAATGTGCACCCGTCCCGTGCCGTAGGTCAGTCCGGCTGCCAGCGAATCGACAGATACAGCGGTCAGAAAGAGAAGCAAAGCTATGAGTGTGGGAGGCATAGTGCAGATCACCTCGGTGTGTAATTACTATATTGTATATTGTATGGAAAAATCGACAGGAGTTGCCGAATTTTATTTACGCCCTATTGAAAAAATGATATGATAGATAGACAGGAGGGGCTTTGGCTGGGCATGCCGCTCCGGAACGGAGAGAAATATCATGGAGCTTATGTTTATCGGGGCCGATCATGAGGTTACGGGCAGCTGCCATTACCTTCGTGTCGGAGAGAAGAATATTTTAGTGGATTACGGCATGGAGCAGGGGGTCAATGTCTTTGAGAATTGTGAATTACCTGTGGATGCCGCACTGATAGATTATGTGTTCCTGACGCATGCGCACATAGACCACTCGGGTATGCTGCCGCTGTTGTATGCGAGAGGATTCAGAGGAAGCATCTACGCCACGGTGGCGACCTGTGATCTGTGCAGCATCATGCTTCGCGACTGTGCCCATATTCAGCTGCAGGAGGCGGAGTGGAAGAACCGCAAGGCGAAGAGAAGCGCCGGCAGTGAGATAACGGAACCCATCTATACGATGGAGGACGCGGACGGAACGATCAAGAGGCTTGTTCCCTGTGATTATGAGAAAGAAGTTACCGTCTGTGACGGTGTGAAGATAAGATTTACCGATATCGGACATTTGCTGGGATCATCCAGTATTGAGGTGTGGGCGACGGAGGACGGGGTTACAAGGAAGTTAGTCTTTTCCGGAGATATAGGTAATGCCGGTCAGCCGTTGATCAAGAGTCCCAAACTGACAGCGGAGGCTGACTACGTTATCATGGAGTCCACCTACGGCGACAGGCTGCACAGCACGGAGAAAACGGATTACATAGGGGAGCTGACGAAGATTCTGCAGACAACTTTTGACAGGGGCGGCAATGTTGTGATTCCTTCTTTTGCGGTCGGAAGAACACAGGAAATGCTCTATTTCCTGCGACAGATTAAGGCAGACAGACTGGTGAAGGGCCATGAGGATTTCGTGGTCTATGTGGACAGTCCGCTGGCGGTGGAAGCGACAGGTATTTTCCAGAAGAACGAGTATGAATGTTTTGATGAGGCGGCGATGGAACTGGTCAGACAGGGAATCAACCCCATCACTTTCCAGGGACTAAGACTCGCGATCACGAGCGATGAGTCTAAGGCAATCAACTTCGAGAACAGTCCCAAGGTCATTATCTCGGCATCGGGCATGTGCGAGGCGGGACGTATCAGACATCATCTGAAACATAATCTCTGGAGGCCGGAGTGTACGATCCTGTTCGTGGGTTATCAGGCAATAGGTACTCTGGGCAGGGCCATTGTGGAGGGTGCCAAGGAAGTGAAACTGTTCGGAGAACAGATTGAGATACGTGCGCAGATTATGAAACTGATTGGCATGAGCGGCCACGCGGACAAGAACGGTCTGCTCAGATGGGTTAAAGGATTCAGCGATAAACCGAAGAAAGTTTTTGTGGTGCACGGTGAGGACAGCGTGTGCAAACTGTTCACGGAATGCCTGCAGATAGAACACGGTATCAGTGCCTATGCACCTTACAGCGGTACGAGATTCGATTTGATCGATGGCAGCTTCATCTACGAGGCGGAGCCGATTCCCATCAAGAAAAAGACCAGAGGTGTATCCGATGTTTTTGCGAGACTGCTTGCCAGTGGACAGCGTCTCATTGCAATCATACACAAGAACGAGGGTGGCGCGAACAAGGACCTTGCGAAATTTGCGGATCAGATCAATTCTCTCTGCGACAAGTGGGATAAGACATGAAGATATTCTAAGGCTGCATAGAACACAGCCTAAGAATATCTAAGTCATGTCTGGAAGAATGCAAAAGACGCATTCTTCCGGACGGAGAAGAGGAGTAAGATATGAGTCTGGCAGACAAGATTTTCATAGATATGTGTAAGGATATTCTGGCGAACGGCACGAGTACCGAGGGAGAGAAAGTGCGGCCTCACTGGGAGGACGGGACGCCCGCTTACACGGTGAAGAAATTCGGTGTGGTCAACAGGTATGATCTTACGAAGGAATTTCCGATCATGACGCTCAGAAGGACAGCGCTTAAGAGTGCTACCGATGAGATGCTCTGGATATGGCAGCAGAAATCCAATAACATCAATAATCTGCACAGCCACATATGGGATGAATGGGCGGACGAAGACGGTTCCATCGGTAAGGCATACGGCTATCAGATGAGTGTCAAACACCAATATAAAGAGGGGATGATGGATCAGGTCGATCGAGTGATCTACGACCTTAAGAATAATCCCTTCAGCCGTCGTATCATGACGAATATGTATGTGCATCAGGATCTGCATGCGATGAACCTGTACCCTTGTGCGTACAGTATGACATTCAATGTGACACAGAGAAAGGGACATGAGAAGCTGACGCTGAATGCAATCTTAAACCAGCGATCTCAGGATGTGCTTGCCGCCAACAACTGGAATGTGGTGCAGTATGCGGTGCTTACACATATGCTGGCGCAGGTGTGTGATATGGAAGTGGGCGAGCTGGTGCATGTGATTGCGGATGCGCATATTTATGACCGGCATATCCCGATCATAGAAGAACTGATTGAAAGACCGGTTTACGATGCACCGATCTTTAGACTGAATCCTGAGGTTAAGGATTTCTATGAATTTACCAGAAATGATGTGACTCTAGAGAACTATGTCACGGGACCGCAAATCGAGAATATCCCGATAGCGATATAACAGGCGCAAAAGAAAAACAAGCGACGCGAAGCGGCATTTGTTTTTCATGCGCCGTTAACGAGCAAACAGACTGCGAAGCAGGTGAAGAAGTGCCGAAGGCACGGGTTTGCGAGTCTAAGCAGTACAAAAGAAAAACAAGCGACGCGACGCGGAAAGACGGAGGGAAACCATGAACATATTTGTAGCGGTAGACAGTAATTGGGCGATCGGTTGTAAGAACAGCCTGCTTGTCAGTATTCCGGGAGATCACAAGCGTTTCCGCCAGGAGACCACAGGCAAGGTGGTGGTGCTCGGCAGAAAGACACTTGAGACTTTTCCTCAAGGGATGCCGCTAAAGAACCGCACTAATATTATTATGTCAACCAATCCGAATTATCAGGTGAAGGATGCAATTATCGTGCACAGCAAGGAGGAACTGCTGGAAAAGTTGAAGGAGTATCCCAGCGAAGACATCAACATCATCGGCGGTGAGAGTGTTTACCGTATGATGCTACCCTACTGTGACGTGGCACATGTGACGAAAATCGACCATGTCTACGAGGCGGACAGTTATTTCCCGAATCTGGACGAAGACGAGGAGTGGGAGATTACGGCGGACAGCGATGAGCAGACATATTTTGATCTTGCCTATCAGTTCGTGAAGTATGAGCGCAAAAAATAAAGTGGGCTGTGGGCCGACTGTTTATATAAGGGGATTATATTTTTATGGAAGGGGAAAAAATGGGTCAGGAAACGAAGCAAGGGACGGCATCGGGCAAGGAGACAAAAGTTTCCACACTGGGGCAGGCGAAGAAGCAGCTTGAGCAGAAAAATGTAGAGCTGGAAGAAGCAATCAATGCGGCGGAGAAGGCGAGGGATATATTTTTGGCGAATATGTCTCATGAGCTGAGAACACCTATCAACACGATTCTTGGATTGAACGAGTTGATCCTGCGGGAGAGTCAGGAGGATGCGATCAAAGAATACGCACTGGATATCAGACATGCGGGCAACATTCTGCTCACTCTGGTCAGTGATATCCTGGACTTCACCAAGATTGAAGCAGGGCAGATGGAGCTGACGGACGGCATCTACGATATCAGTTCGCTCTTGAATGATCTGATCAACGGTATCTCCATCCAGCTTCGCAAGAAGAAACTGGATTTGGAGTTGGATATTGCGCAGGATATACCCTACAAATTGTCCGGGGATGAAATACATATCCGACAGATCATCAGCAATCTGTTGTCCAACGCCGTCAAATATACGGAGCAAGGTAAGGTGACACTGCATCTTGGCTGGAATAAGACCGGTGAGGACGAGATCGAACTGGAACTTTCCGTAAAAGATACAGGTGTCGGCATCAAAGAGAAAGATAAATCTAAATTGTTTGGTGTGTTCCAGCGCATGGACGCCATCACCAAAGGCAAGAATGACGGCAATACGGGTCTGGGATTGGCGATCACGAACCGTCTTTTGGAGATGATGGGCAGCAAGTTGGAAGTACAGAGTACTTATGGTAAGGGATCTGTATTTTCATTTAAGATTGTTCAGAAAGTGGTTGACAGTGCACCTCTGGGCGATTTTGAAAAACAGTACAGCGAGAGTATTCACAGCGCCAAGAATTATAAGCAGAAATTCATTGCACCGATGGGAAGAATCCTGATAGTCGATGATAACGCCATGAATCTTGCGGTTGCACAGGGACTGCTCAAGGAGACCAGGATGCAGGTTGATGTGGCGAGCAGCGGGGCGGAGTGTCTGGAGCTTCTCAAGCGCAAGACTTACCATGTAATCTGTATGGATCATATGATGCCGGTGATGGACGGTGTGGAGACGCTGCATGCCATCAAGGAAATGGAGGGCAACCCGTCCGTTGACACGCCGGTGATCGCATTGACCGCAAATGCGGTGTCCGGCGCAAAGGAATTCTATCTGAAAGAAGGTTTTCAGGATTACCTCACTAAGCCTATTGATGCGGATAAGTTTGAAAGCATGCTGATCGAGTATCTGCCGGACAATGTCGTCTATCTGACACAGGAGCAGAATGCATCCGACGAGGGCGGTCAGGAGAATGAAGCTGAAGTGAGCCGGATGGAAAGCGGACTAAACGGTATCGGTTTCAATGTTCGCAGCGGGTTGAAATATATGGGCAACGATATAACGCTCTACGGCAAAGTGCTTCGGGATTTCCAGCTGATTCTTCATGAGAAGGAGGATGCACTTAAAGATTTCCTGAAAAAGAGAGATATGCCGGGTTATGCCATCATCGTGCACTCACTGAAAGGAAATGCCAGAAATGTCGGTGCAGATGACCTTGCCGACGAAGCGTTTGAATTGGAGAAGATGAGTAAAGCCGGACAGTTGGAAGATGTGGAAGTACGTTCACCGATTCTTTTCAACCTGATGAAGAATATGAGAAAAGACTTAAAAGCCTATCTGGACAGCGAGGATAAGACCAAGAAGGATAGTGTGGAGACGAAGGAAGAGGAGAAACTGACAATCTCGGATGATGAGTGGAAGAGTGCCTTGAGGGAACTGGCCGGCAGGCTGGACGATTTCGATGGGGACAGTGTCAATGAGAGGCTTAAGGAGCTGAAGCGTTATGAGCGTCCCGAGTCCGACAAGAAGATGCTGCGCCTGTGCGAGAAGGCGGTCAAGGACTATGCCTATGATGTTGCGCTGGAAGTGGTCAATGCCGTGTTATAAGCTTATGTGCAGCGCCTGAAACGGCAATCGCTTCTTGACTTTTAGTCGTAAAGGTATAATATAGGAGACAGAAAATTACTTTGAGGAAGAAGGAGTAAAAAAATGGAAAAGAAGAACATCGACTGGGCAAATCTTGGGTTTGGTTATCAGGAGACAGACAAGAGATTTGTGGCTAACTATAAGGACGGAGCTTGGGATGAGGGAGCGCTCGTATCCGACGCAACGATCGCGATCAATGAGTGTGCGGGTGTGTTCCAGTATGCGCAGACGTGTTTTGAGGGCTTGAAAGCGTACACGACGCAGGACGGACGCATCGTGACATTCCGTCCGGATTTAAATGCACAGCGTATGGAAGATAGCTGCAAAAGGCTGGAAATGCCGGTATTTCCCAAGGAACGCTTTGTGCAGGCGGTGATTGATACGGTAGCGGCCAACGAGGCGTATGTACCCCCTTACGGTTCCGGTGCGACACTGTATATTCGGCCCTACATGTTCGGAAGTTCACCCGTAATCGGTGTAAAGCCCGCCGATGATTACCAGTTCAGAATTTTCACCACACCGGTAGGTCCTTACTTCAAGGGCGGTGTGAAACCTTTGACCATCAAAGTGAGCGATTTCGACAGGGCGGCACCGCACGGCACGGGACATATCAAAGCAGGTTTGAACTATGCGATGAGTCTGCATGCCATCATAACAGCGCACAATGAGGGATACGACGAAAATATGTATCTGGATGCGGCTACCAGAACCAATGTGGAGGAGACCGGCGGCGCGAATTTCCTGTTTGTGACGAAGGACAACAAGGTCGTAACACCGAAATCCGACAGCATCCTGCCCTCCATCACGAGGCGTTCTCTGATGGTGGTTGCCAAGGAATATCTGGGTCTGGAAGTGGAGGAGCGTGTTGTTCCGTTTGAGGAGATCAAAGATTTCGCAGAGTGCGGTCTGTGTGGTACGGCAGCAGTCATCTCTCCGGTAGGTAAAGTAGTAGACCACGGTAAGGAGATCGTATTCCCCAGTGGCATGAATGAGATGGGACCGATCACCAAAAAACTGTATGACACTCTGACGGGTATCCAGATGGGACGTATTGAAGCACCTGAGGGATGGATTCAGGTAATAAAATAATGAATGAATTAATATGGGAGAAATATCCATACTTATATGAGACACATTTGCACACTTCGGAATCCAGCGCCTGTGCCAGAAGCACGGGAGCGGAGATGGCGAGGGCGTGCAAGGAATACGGTTATACGGGTATTATCGTTACGGATCACAACTGGGGCGGCAATACCGCCGTAGACAGGAGCCTGCCTTGGGATGAATGGGTGGGCACCTTTGCTCTTGGGTATGAGCATGCCAAGACGGAGGGGGATAAGATTGGGCTGGATGTGTTTTTCGGCTATGAGGCGGGATACTGCGGCACGGAGTTTCTCATATACGGTGTTGATGCGGCGTGGATGAAAAAACATCCGGAACTTGCCAGGGCGACTGTGGAGGAACAGTATCGGTTGGTGCATGAGGCAGGCGGAATGGTAATACACGCACATCCTTACAGGGAGGAGTCCTATATTCCGGAGATACGTCTGTACCCGGAGTGGGTGGACGGCGTGGAAGGAATCAATGCCACTCATTCCCATCCCGAAAGTACAGGGCACAACGATCCCCAATATGATGTGAGAGCAATTGCCTATGCCCGGGAGCATAAGCTACCGATGAGCGCGGGGTCGGATGTTCACGGTACACATCTGTTTGGCGGCGGCGTTGCGTTTAGGAGAAAGTTGACTTCTGCGACGGACTATGTGAGGGCGATTCTTGCAGGAGAAGATTATGTACTGACCGATGGAGTCAAATGGTATGATAAGTTCGGAAACGTCATAGAAGGAAACAGATAATATATGATTGGTAATAGGTTGAAAAGGCTGGCAGGAGTATTGCTGGCAATCGTCATCGGTGCAGGGAGTCTGACCGGCTGCGGCGGTAATGGAGGTTTTGGCACTAAGGTGGTTCTGACTACCGGATTTGATAAGGATGAAGTCTTTCGGATCGAGACGAGCAGCTGTTCGCTGCCCGAACTCATGGTGTATCTGACCAACATCCAGAATCGATATGAGAGTGTGTACGGTACGGAGATATGGAGTACTAATGTGGACGGCGTGACGCTGGAACAGAATGTGAAAGATATTGCGTTGGCACAGATTGCCCGCATCAAGACCATGAACTTAATGGCCGGGGAGTATGACGTGGAGCTGAACGACGAGGAGAAGGCGCAGGTGGAAAATGCGGCGAGGGCCTATTACAGTTCGCTCAATGAGACGGAGATAGAGCAGATGGGCGTGTCAGAGCGCACCATCAATGATCTGTATACGGAGTTTGCGCTGGCGGAGAAAATGTACCGATATACCATCAAAGACATCAATCCGGAGATCAGCGACGACGAGGCGCGTACGATCACCGTACAGCATATCCTGATCAAAACCTATGCACTGGACGGAACAGGGAAGAAGATAGAGTATACGCAGCACGCGAAAGCGGAAGCATTCAAAGAAGCCTGTGATGTGCTGGAACTTGCACAGGCCGGAGAAGACTTCGACGAGTTGATCCGCCGCTACAGCGAGGACGACAAGGGCACCTATTCTTTCGGTAAGGGAGAGACGGAGGCGTCTTTTGAGAATGCGGCGTTCAATCTGGGTAAGGATGAGATCAGCGATATAGTTGAGACAGAGTTTGGATATCATATTATCAAATGCCTTAACACTTTCAACAGAGACGAGACGGATGCCAACAAGGTCAAGATCGTAGACCAGAGAAGAGCGGAAGCATTCGGGCAGGAGTACGATGCTTATGTCGAGACACTGACAAGAAACCTGAACGAGGAACTTTGGGAAAGCGTGAAATTTATCCATGATGAGAATGTTACGACCAAGGATTTCTTCGACGTATATACAGAATACTTTGGACACAGCTGAGCCGCATTTGTTAGTGAAGCTATTGGCCGGGGCTGTGAGGAAGAATGGAATAAGCAGTTTAGAAAAAGTTTAGAATTGCTGGGAGCCTTGTAAAATGGGAATAAAGCAATGGTTATTAGCACTCAATATGCTTGAGTGCTAATTTTGTCTTGACTTCTTATTTTAGGAGTATTAAACTAAGTTTTGTGAAAATAAAATTGCTTTTAAAGCAAAAGAAAAGGACGTGAAAATATGGCAGCGAAACATGGTAATTTATCGATTAACAGCGACAATATTTTTCCCATTATCAAGAAATGGCTGTATTCCGATCATGACATCTTTTTCCGTGAGCTTATTTCCAACGGGTGTGATGCAATCACGAAGTTAAAGAAACTGGATATGATGGGTGAGTATACGCTTGCCGATGACTATAAGGCGAAGATACAGATTATCGTGAACCCTGAGGAGAAGACCCTCAAGTTCATTGATAACGGTATCGGTATGACGGCGGAGGAAGTGGAGGAGTACATCAACCAGATTGCTTTTTCCGGTGCGACGGACTTTATCGAAAAATATAAGGATAAGGCCAATGAGGATCAGATCATAGGACATTTCGGTCTCGGATTCTACTCTGCATTCATGGTGGCGGACGAGGTGCATATTGATACCCTGTCCTATCAGAATGGTGCGCAGCCTGTGCACTGGGAGTGTGACGGTGGTACGGAGTTTGATATGAATGAAGGTACGCGGACCGAGGTCGGTACGGAAATTACTCTCTTCATCAATGAGGACTGCCTGGAGTTCTGCAATGAATATAAGGCGAAGGAGGTTATCCAGAAGTATTGTTCCTTCATGCCTACAGAGATTTATTTATCCAAGGCAAACAACACGGAGACGCAGACTATCAAGGCTGACGAGAAGCTTGATACGGATGAGGTAGTTGAGGAGATTGCGAAGGAGAAGGAGGAGGACGAGCAAAAGTTAAAGATTAAGAAACGCCCCGAGCTTTTGAATGAGACGCAGCCTCTCTGGACAAAACACCCGAATGAGTGTACAAAGGAGCAGTATCTTGAATTTTACCGCAAGGTATTTCAGGATTATAAGGAGCCGTTGTTCTGGATTCACCTGAACATGGACTATCCTTTTAATATGAAAGGTATTCTCTACTTCCCGAAGATCAATATGGAGTATGAGTCTATCGAGGGAACGATCAAGTTATATAACAATCAGGTGTTTATTGCGGATAATATCAAGGAAGTCATACCGGAGTTCCTGCTCCTGTTAAAAGGTGTAATCGACTGTCCCGATCTGCCGCTCAACGTATCTAGAAGCGCACTGCAGAATGACGGATTCGTGAAGAAGATCAGTGAGTATATCACGAAAAAGGTGGCGGACAAGCTGTCCGGTATGTGCAAGACAGAGAAAGAGGAATATGAGAAGTACTGGGATGACATCAGTCCCTTCATTAAATTCGGCTGCCTGAAGGACGACAAGTTCTGTGAGAAGATGACGGACTATATTCTCTTCAAGAATCTGGATGGAGAGTATATGACCCTTCCCGAGTGCCTGGAAGTCAACAAGATCGATCCCGATGAAGTGGAAGAGGGCGAGAATGCTACCGACGAAAACGGTGAGAAGGTAGAAGCCGAGGTGGTAGATGAGAACGGTGCGACAGTAGGTGAAGATGCCGAGGAGAAGAAGGAGAAAGTCATTTACTATGTGACTGACGAGAAGCAGCAGAGCCAGTATATCAACATGTTCAAAGCCGCCAAGATGGATGCGGTAGTGCTCACGCACCACATTGACCAGCCTTTCGTCTCTCAGCTGGAAGCGAAGAACGAAGGAATCAAATTCCAGAGAATCGATGCGGACCTGACGGATGTCTTTAAGTCTAAGACCTCCAAGAAGGCTGAGAAGGAGATGGAGGAACAGGCGGAAGAAATCGCCAAGCTGATGAAGAAGGTTCTCAAGAAGGACGCGATTAAGGTCAAGATTGAGAAGCTGAAGAATAAGAAGATATCATCCATGATCACTTTATCAGAGGAGTCCCGCAGGATGCAGGATATGATGAAGATGTACTCCATGAATGGGATGGATATGGGCATGTTCGGCAAGGAAGGCGAGACGCTGATCCTGAATGCAAACCATCCGCTTGTGCAGTATGTGTTGGAGCATCAGGACGGTGAGAATGTGAAGTTGATCTGTGAACAGCTCTACGATCTGGCATTGTTGCAGCAGGCACCGTTGGAGCCTGAGGCGATGACGAAGTTTGTGGCAAGAAGCAATGAGATTATGATGCTGTTGACGAGGTAAGTTATGTAAACTGATATAAAAAGACCGACAGGGTTATGTGTGAACTGTCGGTCTTTTTGGTGTAAAAGTTAAAAGATTATATAATGTATACGCGGCAAGCTGCACAAATATCAATCGCCGTCGGCTCCGTCGAATGGATTTTCTAATTGTTCCGGGAAATATGCATAAGACGTACACGACCGCCCTCTATTCACCATCCAGGCTCATTTCGGGCTTTTCGGGACATCCATGTCCCGAAATCGCTGATACAGTACGGAGCAATAAGAAAATCTCATTTGACTGCGCAATGACAGCGTTTTGATATTTGTGCAGCTTGCCGTAGCAGTTATGCCCTATAATTTGGTGGTGTATGGGATATGTGTGTGATACAATCAGATAAACAACTTGCGAATATATGAGAGTGCCTTATGGATAAAACGATAATTAACGATGCTGTTGAATTTGTTAGAAATACTTTTAAGGATGACCATAGCGGCCATGATTATTTCCATACTCTGAGAGTATACAAAATGGCAACGAGAATTGCAGAACAAGAGAATGCAAGTTTAATGATCGTTCAGTTGGCTGCGCTGCTGCATGATGTGGATGACATCAAGTTATCGCCTGAAACACATGCAAATAAGGACAGAGCGGTTGCTTTTTTGAGAGAGCACAGCATATCGGAAGCAATGATAAAAACAATATGCGATATTATTGGTGAAGTGTCCTTTAGAGGAACTGATTCCATTATGCCTAAAACGATTGAGGGTAGGTGCGTGCAGGATGCCGACAGACTGGATGCCATAGGGGCTATCGGTATTGCCAGAGCTTTTGCGTATGGAGGAAGCCATAATCGAATAATTCATGATCCCGAGATTAAACCAACTGTAAACAT
Organism: Lachnospiraceae bacterium; assembly: GCA_022510625.1. Classification (GTDB taxonomy): domain Bacteria; phylum Bacillota; class Clostridia; order Lachnospirales; family Lachnospiraceae; genus UBA3282. The sequence goes on along the minus strand of JAFLTD010000041.1, from coordinate 3,004 downwards.
GAATGCGAATGAATACCAAAACCGTACTTCTACGACGATCAACCATTTTTATGAAAAGCTGTTCCAACTCAGAGACTTGATGAATACAACCACAGCGAAAAAGATAGCCGAACAAAGAGAGGACTATATGAAAAACTACATTTCAGAATTTTTAGATGAATGGGACGGAATTCGGTAACTTCCGGTTTGTTTGGCTAATTTTGTGTCAGGGGTTTTTGTTGCAAGACTACGGCCGGACTGCGGGGATGTCGGAATATATGTTTATGCTGTCAATCTGCACAATACAGTATCTAGGGTTTGTTCTGCGAATTATTCTATTTTATATTCCATATATTGAGATTTGCGCATATTTATTCTTATTGCAGCCCGACTTTTTTCTATATGCTCTGCCTAATAAAACATTTGCTACAAACTTACATCTGTGGTATAAAAGCCTTATCTATTAATGTTGATGTTATTTATTTTCTAATGTATATATTGTTCTTTGCCGCGAGAGCGTTATCGGCTGTCTGTCGAAGTTCTCCGGCATCTTACCGGACCTATTTGGTCTGTCTGTAGAAAGGCTTCTTAAATGTTTGTCAAATCTAACCGGAACGCATCTGACGCTCCCTCCAAACAAACGAACCGTAAACGAACTCGCGTCAACTGGCATGAAGCGGCTTCCTGCGCCTTGCAGATTGAACTGCGGGATTATTCTGACATTCTGGAATACATGGAGGAATATATTCTCGGCAAGAATAGTTACCGCATCGACCTTCTTGTCATCAAAAAACTGACGGAGCAGACTATCCCAAAGAACATAGCTCTTATTTTTAAGACGTTCAATCTCTTTGAGATCAAAGGTGTAGGCTCAACAGCCGGTATTGATTCCTATTATAAGACCATCGGATATGCAGGACTTCTGATAGACCAGACAGGAGCAAAAGATCAATACTCAAGCCTTGATGTGAGCCTAACAATCTTAAGCTGTCATTATCCGGTGAAGCTGATAAAACATTTACGGGATGAGAGGAAATTAAGTGTTGAAAAAATCTCACCGGGAGTATATCATATCAATAAAGAGACATTTAATACACAGATTATCGTCACAAACAGACTGACTCCAGAGGACAACCTTTATCTACGCTGCTTGACGGACAAGCTGCATAATATGGAGCTGGCAGACAAACTGGCAGACGATTACCAGAAACACTGGGAGCAAGAGATTTACGACCGGTATATGCGCCAACTGGCGGTTGCCAACAAGAAATCGGAAGGAGGGGCATACATGGTTATTAATGAATGGCTTTATGAGATGTGTGGGACAAGTTCAGACGAAGTTATTGCACGTGCGAAAAAGGAATCGGAAGCGTATTATCAGCCGAAGATTGACTATTTAAAATCTCTTTTAATACAGAATAATATTCCATTCGATCTGGAAACGGAATATGATGCGGACTAACATATGTTTCGGAAAGCATAGAGGGCGAGAAGAATGTATGTCAGGAACAATGCAAGGGCGTTCATTTTAAATGAGAAAAATGAGATCTTGTTACAAAGATTTATATTCAGCTTTACAGGCAAAGAACGGATTCTTTGGGTGACACCCGGAGGTGGAGTTGAAGCGGATGAGAGCTTTGAAGAAGCCTTAGAGAGAGAATTGTTTGAGGAACTTGGGATAGAAATTGATGTTGCCGGAGAGCCGGTATTGACTTTGGATATTCCGTTTGACGGAAAAGACGGGAAGTTTATAAGTCATGAGGTATATTATCTGTTGCGGTTATCTTCTGATACGATAGTGTCCTTTGAGAATATGGAAGAGAATGAGAAAGATACCTTTCTTGATTTAAAATGGTGGAGTTTAGAAGAATTACAAAACGGAGGCATGGAATTTGAACCACATGACGAAATCCTGCAGTTGCTGATTGATAAAGTTATGTAAACCATATATAATATTATGTAAATTAAAAGACCGACAGCAAATATCTGTCGATCTTGTTTGCTCTCGTTATACTTATCTTATTGCATATCCGTCAGGCAAAGTTTGCCAAGATATTCTTATCATTCTACGACGTATCGTGCCAGTTCCAATGCAATATCAAAATGCCCGGCATCGTGTTGAGTACCCTCTGTCTGCCCGTCTTTGTGTCTGGCATCCCACTCGGGTGCGTCAAGCAGGTCACCGCTCGTAAAGAAAGTGTACAAATTTAATTCTCTGAAATCACACATTGCCTGCAAAGCGGCGCATTCCATTTCCACAGAAATGCAGCCGTCCGCTTTATGCTTCTCAAAGTTATTGACAGTTTCCCTGTAGAAAGAATCGGTCGTCCATGTCTTTCCTTCCACATAAGGAATACCGTTTTCCTGCATAAAACCGGCAACAATGTCCGCATTCTTTACAGTGATATAATCCGATGCAGGCGCATAATGATAGGATGTACCTTCATCCCGATAGGCTTGTGTGGGTATCATAACCTTTCCGTGAGCAATCTCTTTATCCAAGCATCCCGCGCCGCCGAATACGATATATTTATCCGTCTTTATTTCTGACAAAGTATCTTCCACAGTACCGACACACGCAGGCGCGCCTACATAAGTCTTGTAAAATGCGAATTTCTTGCCCTTGTACTCAATGCAGTAAATCGGTGTATTGCCCGTTGCAAACCAAAATGATGCAATCTGCTTACAGTCATAATTGGCCAGTACGAACTCTTCGATTACATGCGAAAAAGTCAAAATGCACGCATCGACTTCTATTGCGTTCTCATTGATAGGCGGGTTTATGATTGCCGGTGATTGATTGTCAAAAGCTTCTGTTATCATGTTTCTTCCTCCTTAAAATGAATCGTGATTTCCGAAATCATTGCACATTGTCACTTAGTCATTCTTTTAATGTTGGGATGATAACAAAAAAAGAACAGCCTGCTTTGTAAAAATACAAATGTTGGCTGTTTAAAAATCTTTCTTGAAAATCCATTTACGACATACCAACATATGCGTTCTCTGTTACGGGAGAAAACCGTCA
>JAFLTD010000040.1 GCA_022510625.1 Lachnospiraceae bacterium | reverse complement strand
TCACGGATTTCTTATATGCATCTGCCCATTCTTTACCGCTGTATTCCGGTTCATTGATTCGCTGAAGATATGCTTCCCAATCAAACAACATAAATGAATCTTCTTCCGGAATGATGCCTTCCACCTTTAGATTCCGGTGGTGCATTTTCCCCAGAATGCTTCCTATCGCCTCACAGTGCTGCGGCGTAATTTCTTGTGGGAAAACAGACGCTCCATCCGTCCACGGGAATACCATGTAGTATTCTTCTCCCAATCTATGAACCTGTTTTCCGTCTATTTCAAGGGATACGACCGCAGGAATCAGCCCGTCGAATGCCCTAGCCACCTTCTCTGAATGAATGGTATTTGAAAGCGCATCCTGCCGTTTCATAACCTCCGGATTCAATACTTTTACCGCAAATAAGCCGTCAGACGTAGAAACACGGTACATTTTATGCAGCAAACCGCCCTCTATCCTGACAGGCTTTTCCACCAGTCTTCCCAATCGTAATGCGGACATCAGTTTCTCTAGATCCATTGATAAATCTCCTACAATTAAAAGAAAATTCTTTCGGTTCAATCCAGTTATAGAACATATCAAATCACTCTTTCAAAAACAAACACAGGCATATGAGAAATCCCCATCTCCTGTGTTTGAATTATATCGCGTTGGTTGATTACACACCACCGCATAAACGATTATAATCATCATTGACTAAAAATTCAAATATTCTTTCACTCCCATATCCCCTCCCCCAGCGACTCAATAAACGCTGTCAGTTCCTTGGACATCTGCTCCGCCTCGGGTATACGGATATGTCCCGGTGTTCCCGCGCCGTTGTTGCTGTACAGGAAATGATGGATGCGCTCGTCCGCCAGTTCACGGCATACCTCATCGATTGCCTTATCCCAGTTTGCATCGTGCTCCAGTATCGTGGTCGCCAATATGATGGTTGCCTTCGGATAAATAGTCCGCAGGTTTGCCACAAAATCACGATAAGACTTGCGCCAATGCTTCGCCTTCTCCCCCTCGTAGTCCTCCGCCATATAATTGTCCGGATTGGCGTCGTTCTGCCCGATGGCAACGATCACTACATGAGGACGGTACTGTTGAAAATCCCATTTGCTCGGCTGCGCCGGTTCGGGATAATACTGTATCTTATCATAGATGCTCTCCATCCCGACAAAATCCGGCCCTGCGAACCAACCGGTTCCGTCAAGAAGCGCTGCGCCGCCCTGTGCAATATCGTGAATCTCCGCATTCAGATTTCGCGCCGTCATCCACGTATAAGAATAATAGCTGTTGGAATACTCTCCGTCATGCTCCGGATCAGGTTGACCTATATAGTCAACAGCCTCCGAGACCTCTCCGGCGGAGACACTGTCCCCGTACACCTCGATTCTGCGTGCGGGTTTCGGCTCCACTTCACCAAGTGTCGCACCCTCGTCCACCTCGAACCCATAGAATGTCAAAACGTGACAGGAATCCATCCTCTTAAAAAGCATCAGTTCATGCTCGGTGTTATCAAGACCGTCCGCCAGAGTGATGGTCTCTTTACCGCTGTCTGCCAGCTTCACACACTTCTGCTCTTCGTCGATAAAATAGCCGAGAAAGCTTGACCAATAGCATTTGTGATTTTCCACCACAGCTTTCACATATGTTCCTGTAAACTTCATCTTAATATAGCTGCACGGATACACGAGAACCGGTGCCTCGGCATCTGTCCAATCGATTCGTCCGCTGTACTGTAAACGTGGGTCATTTGGTTTAATTAACATAGCTGTTCTCCTTTGCTGTTGGTTTATAGTCATATTGGCAGATTACACAAAATATCAGCCGCTGTCATGCGTAGGAGAATGAGATTTTCTTAATGTTCCGCTCTCTGTCAGCAATTTCGGGACAAGGATGTCCCGAAAAACCCGAGTCGCGCACGGATGCGCGTTGAGGGCGGTTGCGTCCGCAGAAATATACACTGCCGGAACGTTTAGAAAATCCATTCGACAAAGCCGACAGCAGATGATATTTTATGTAATCTGCCACTCATAACATAAAACCCCCGACAGTCACATATACTGCAACCGCCGAGGGCACATGTTTTATCTAACTCCGATCTCCGTATCAGACTCCGTCACATGGCTGTGAGTCTTGATATAGTCCACGATCTCGTCAAGCTTAGTGAACGCAAGTCCAACATAGCTGTCCGAGCATCCGTAGTACAGTGCGATCTTGCCGCTCTCGGAATCGTGAATGGTCGCGCAAGGGAAGCATACGTTCGGCACGAAACCTCTCTCCTCGTACCACTCTTCCGGCGTCAACAGGAAGTTCTCACATCTGTACAGAACCTTGGAAGGATTGTCAATATCGAGAATCGCACCGCCAATGGAATATACAAATCCGTTGCAGGTTCCGCTCACGCCGTGGTAGAACAAAAGCCAGCCTTCGGTCGTTTCAATCGGAGCAGCGCCGCCGCCGATCTTAACGGACTCCCACCACTCGGAGCTTCTGCCCATAACATGTCTGTGTTTGCCCCAGTAAACCATATCCGGGCTCTCACTCAAGAAGATATCACCAAAAGGCGTATGTCCGGAGTCGGAAGGACGGCTTAAGAGCATATATTTGCCGTTAATCTTACGAGGGAACAATACCGCATTTCTGTTGAAAGGAATGAACGGATTCTCAATTCTTGTAAACGTCTTGAAATCCGTGGTCTTCGCCATACCGATGGAAGCGCCGTAGAAATCCTGGCACCAGATGATATAGTATGTATCCTCCACTTTTACAAGGCGGGGATCATATGCATAGATAGGCATGAAATCATTGCCGTTCTCGTCCTTAAAAGGAATCTTGTTCTGATCGAACTCCCAGTGGATCGCATCCTTGCTGTGTCCCAGATAGATATAAGGGATACCGTTAGTCTGCTCGCCTCTGAACACACCGATGAACTCATCACCGTAGGGCATAACCGCGCTGTTAAAAATTCTCGCAACACCCTCGATCGGATTTCTGCCGATGATGGGATTCTCGTTGTAACGCCAGATAGGCGCACCCTTTAAGCCTGCCGGCTTCTCCTGCCACGGCACGTTCTTCACTGCCGGGCTGATCATTTTTACTTCACTCATTTTATCACTGTGCTCCTTTCAGCTTTCTCTTTCTATTGTTTGGAAAGAAACTCCAAATTTTGCTTGATCAGATCGCATCTCTGTGCCACACATTCAACGGAACGAAGAGGATCCGAAGGTGTGTTGAACACATAATCAATCAATTTGTCGATCGTGGTTGTCGCCACGTGCATTCTCGTGTCGCTGGACGCATAATAAATATACACTTCTCCGTTATCTTTTGCAATAGCCCCGTTGGTAAATACGACATTTGACACGTCACCGACGCGCTCTCCTTCTCTCGGTCCGATGAGCATGCCGGAGGGCTCTGCGATCACTTTGGACGGATCGTTTAAATCGGTTGCAAATGCGTAGATGACATAGCGCAGACCTGCCGCCGTGTTTCTGACGCCGTGCGCAATATGGATCCATCCCCTGTCCGTCTTGATCGGCGTCGCACCCGCACCGTTTTTCGCCTCGGTTATGGTGTGATATTTGCGCAGGGAAGTCATCTTCTCCTCATCGATCACCGCATGAGTGATATCGTCACACAGTCCGAAACCGATACCGCCGCCCGATCCGGTCTCGATGAAATCGTCCATCGGTCTTGTATAGAAGGCATATTTACCGTTTACGAACTCCGGATGAAGCACCACGTTCCTCTGCTGCGGGGAACGAAGTGTGGTGAGATTCTCAAGTCTCTCCCAATTCTTTAAGTCCTTAGTCCTGACGATACCCGCCGCCGCAACTGCCGCGGACAAGTCATTCACCGTCTTGTCCTTGCTCTCGGAGCAGAACACACCGTAAATATAACCGTCCTCATGTTTCGTCAGCCGCATATCGTACACATTGGTCTCCTCCGGACAGGTATCCGGCAGTAAGATCGGGTAATCCCAGAACTTAAAACCGTCGATACCGCTGTCGCTCTCCGCAACGCCGAAGAAAGATTTGCGGTCGTTACCCTCAATACGCGCTATCAGATAGTATTTGCCGTTCAGCTCAATCGCGCCGGAATTCATGACCGCATTCACGCCGAGGCGCTCCATGAAATACGGGTTTGTCTCGGGATTTAAGTCATATTTCCAGGTAAGCGGAATATGCTCCCTTGTCAGCACCGGATATTCATAGCGGTCATAGATGCCGTTGTAAATCTCCGACTTCACGTTTCTTCTGCTTATCAGCTTATTGTACTTCTCTAATTCCACATAATATCTGCTATGCAACATCGATGCCCCTCCTTATTACCTCAAAGCACATTCTGCCGTTATGATACGGGCATTTCCACGGTTCCACAATAGGTTCTCCCGCTGCAGGCTTGCCGGATTTATCTACCAGCCAGTACCACTCGGAGCCATCTCTCTTGTCGATGACATGCTCTTTGATAAACTCCCACTCGGACTTGGCCGCCTCCAGATACTCTCTGTGCTCCGGCGCCAGCTGATATCCGTTCAGAAATCCTACGACAGTCTCAGCCTGTACCCACCAGATACGTCCCTCGTTCACTACGCCTTTTTCACATTCGTTGGCAAGGGAGTGCCCGTCAAAAGCAACTTTATATACTTGACCGGTTAAGTCAAGAATAACTGGGAGCATCTTATCCTCGTATGCTTTATCGCCCAAAACATCGGTTCCCCTGCGAATCAGCCACGCTGTCTCAATGTCGTGTCCGTAGGAGTGCAGATCAAGGATCGAGTTCATCTCCCTGTCAAAGAACACCTCCTGCCTGTGCAACTGCGGATTGTAGATTTTGTCCGCAATCGTATCAAGAATCCATGTAAGGCGCTTCTTGACATCAGCATTCTTACTCACACGATAAAGCTCCGTATACGCCTCGAACACATGGAGCAGCGTGTTCATCGTCTTCTGTGCAATAACGCCGTTCTCGGAGAGCTTGTCGTTCTCAATCTCCTTAAACCCTCTGTCGAAAGCCTCCTTGTATCCGATTTCATCCATGCAGCGATCTTCGATGATATGGAAAAGTGTCATCGCCGTATCAAGCGCCTCCTTGTCTCCCGAGGCATCATAGTAGGACGACAGCGCGTAGATGGAGAAAGCCTGATTGTATGTATGCTTGGTCGTGTCCTCCGGCGTACCGTCATAGGCCACAGACCAGTACACACCGCCCTGCTCCCTATCCACGCAGTACTTCTGCATAAATTCATACCCGTGCTTTGCCTCCTCGAGCAGACTTTCGTCCTTCAAGAGCAGATACGCATTGGCAAAAAACCACGTAATGCGGCTGTTCAAGATACAGCCTTTTACGGCCTTCTTATCGACAGCCAGATCATAGTCCATCCAGCCGTAATATCCGCCATGTTCGTCATCCCTGAGTCTTTTCCAGAAAGGGATGATACAGTTCGTCAGATGATTCTTAACTTCTTCTACCATCATAGTTTGCTGCTGCCTTTCTTTTTTATCATCATGATCGTATGAATTGACCATCACAGTCAACTCACTGCCCATATCTTATGAAAAGATTTTAACCCTTCACCGCACCTGCCGTCAAGCCGCTGTAAATCTGCTTCTGACAGGTAATAAATACGAGCAGCGCCGGCAGAAGTGAAATGATAACACCCGCACAGATCAGATTGTATTTACTTCCCAGAGGTCCCACGAAAACATACAGGGAAGTTGCCACGGTAGGCAGTAGTTTTTTATCCTGCAGATAAAGATTTGCCATGTAGTATTCGTTATAAGTGCCTACACCCTTTAAGATACAGGACGTCACGATCGCCGGTTTCAAGAGCGGCAGCAAAATCCTATAGAAAATCGTAAAGTATGAAGCACCGTCCATGATTGCCGACTCATCCAGCGAGAAATCTATATTCTCGAAGAACTGAATGTAAATATAGATGGAAATGACATCCGTACCGCACATTACGATAATGTAACCCGGCAGCCAGTTGATAAAGTGCAGATTAAACATGATCTCGTATACCGCAATCTGCATTGCAACACCCGGAAGCAGGGAAGCGAACAGGAACAAGTTTCTGATCAGATTGTTGCCCGGGAATTTAAATCTGTTCAGCACATAGGCGAGCTGCGTACCGATCAGCACCGATGCCACCAGTGTACAGATTAGAATAATGGTGGAATTGACAAACGCTCTTCCCATGTTTGCACGCTGGAAAGCATCTGCGAAATTGCTGAAATTCAGCCAGCTTTGCGGCAGCGTCATAACGTTGGTCTGCTGGTATTCCGTATCCGTCTTAAAGGCTGTGATCAGCACCGACACGATGGGCAGAACCGCCACGAACGAGAAGAACAGCAGAGATAAATATTTTAAAACGATTATCGCATATTTTGCAATTTTCTGTACAGTCGTCATCTATTACACCGCCTTTCCCGCTAATTTCTTGTCTCTTCTCGCCACATATCTTGCCAGTTTCTTATCACGTCTGGCTGTTGCGTTCAGATCCTCATCGTCCGCACTTCTGAAGATATACTTGAAGAACAACTTCTGCAAAATCGTCGCTGCAAAGATAATGATGAGAAGGATGATCGCCATCGCCGAAGCCAGACCGACCTTCTGCTGCGTGTGAGCTATCTCGTGCATTACGACGAAGTATGTACCCGTTCCGTTCGCACCGCTGGTGATAACATAGGGCGGCTCGAAGGCACTGAGGGAACCCGTGATGGACAAGATCACGTTCAAGGTGATGATCGTCTTGATACTGGGCATGATAATATATTTAAACTGTTGGAAACGATTGGCACCGTCCAGCATGGCTGCTTCATACAATTCCGCATCCACGGACATGATCGCGCCGATGAAAAGCACCATGTTCTGTCCGAAGTAACGCCATACGGATGTGCCCACCAGAGAGATGTTGTTGATCCTCTGGTCTCGTAACCAGTACGGTAGATTGTCAAGTTGAAAACCGCACCACTGCAGCACCGTGTCAAACACGAAACCTCTGGTGTAGAAAAATTTAAAGATAAATCCGATAGCAATACCGTTAATCAAAAAAGGGAAAAACATAAAGCCCTTAAAGATATCGCCGCCTTTGACTTTAAAGCTAAGTACCGTTGCCAGATAAAGTGCCAGCACAAGCTGAACGATGGAACCGCCCATATAGTACAGACTCAGTTTCAACGCACCGAAGCAGTCATCTCTCTGCAAAACTCTGGTGTAGTTTTTGAGTCCGACGAATGTCTTTGTACCGACATATTTCATATTGTAGAAACTGAAACCGAACATCTCCGCAAAGGGAAGATAGGTAAACGTAAATAACAATGCAAGCGGAATTATCATGAAAGCTATCATAACGAGCACTTTCTGTCCGTCCCTGCTCCTTAACCATTCCCCAAAAGATCTTTTCGGCTTCGCACTCTTGGTCACTGCTGCCATACACTACCTCCTGATAAGTTGAGCCAAGGAAAAACCTCCCCTTGGCTCAATTATTTGTTACTGATTACTCACTGTATTTTAACGCTCTCACGCGTAAGGCTTAGTTGTTAACATCGATGCCGAGATAATCCTGTGCATCGTTCCAAGCCTTGGTCCAGTCAGCCATAATGTCATCGAGAGTCTCGGAACCTGTTGCAGCTGCTTCTACGATTCTCTGAACCTTAGCATTACCGCCGGCATTGAAAGAAAGCTCGGACTCGGAGTTCATATCATTCAGATAAGTCTCCTCACCTGCAAGTGCGGGCTGATCGGACATTACCGTACATCCGTCAAATGCTGCATACATATCGGGATTCTGACCATTGATATCTACCGTGTAACCACCCTCGTTGTAGCACCAGCCGGACTCCTCTGTCATCCACTTAACGAATACCATCGCTGCAGTCTTGTTATCATCGGAAGAGTTAACGTTGATTGCAAAGTTGTAGTCACCGCCTGCCGCAACATACTGTGTTCCGCCTACTGTCATCGGGAAAGGCATATAACCTACGTCATCGCCGTGGTCGCCTGCCTCAACCATCTGTGCATAAGCCCAGGAACCGAGTACCATCGTACCGATCTCGCCGTTGTTGAGCATTGCTTTACAGCCTTCCCAGTCGGTTGTGGTGTAGTCTTCCTCAATCAGATCGTTGGCAACCGCATCGTACAGGATTCTGTACAGATTGTAGATGCCCGTGTCATCGCCCGGATCGTCGAAGGGAGATGCAGTATGAACAAACTTCTGATTCATGAAAGTATTATCACCATCGGTTACAATACCGATATAGGCATCCCATGCACCCATGGTCCAGCCTGCCGCATAGTTGGTGTACAGCGGGATAGCGTCTGTGTTATCCTTGATCAGCTGTAAGTCATCAAGAAACTCTGTAGGAGTTGTGGGAAGCTTTGTGATACCTGCCGCCTCGAACACTGCCTTGTTGTAGAGTACGCCCTGTGCGTTAGCCATGTAAGGCACGCCGTAGCTCTGTCCGCCGAACTCCCATGCATCCGCAAAGTTGATCTCCTTGGACATATTAGCCAGAGAATCGAACGGCTGGAAGTAAGTGCTCAGATCAGACTTATCTACCGCAGGGATGAACATGATGTCGCCCCAGTCGCCTGTGGAAAGACGAAGAAGTGAATCCTCCGCATAGTCGGTAACACCTTCTGTCTCAACAGTAATGTTGGGATATACTTTATTGAACTCTGCGATCATCTTTGCAATCGTACCGTCTTCTTCACGGTCCGTCTTGTGGTGAATCCACTTAATAGATGCTGTCAGGTCGGTATAGTCCTGACCAACCGTGATCTGTGAATAAGTAGGTACACCTTCTGCCGGAGCAGCACTGTCACTATTTGTATCTGCCGGAGCAGTATCATTTGTGTCTGCTGCCTGCTGTGTCGCTGCGCCGTCATTAGAGCTGCTGTCTGTAGCCGCGCCGTTGCCGCCGCCGCACGCTACGAGAGACAAAGTCATCATGGCAGCCATACCAAGAGCCAAAACTTTTCTCAGTTTCATAATAAATATCCTCCTTTTTGATTTTGTTACTTAACTAATTGCTCTTAAGCCAAATCTTGTCGGTTTTAGCTTAATTTTAAGTATACACTGCTTTATTTTTTAATCCATCATCTATTATTGTGTTATATATACTTATCTTGTTTTCTCCAATAACTTCTTCCATTTTACTAGTTTTTACAATTTATTTTTGTGCATAATTACAATATTCCTCTGTGATATTTTCTATATTTTTTTACTTCCACCTTGTTTAGCTTCGTTTTTAATTGATTTTTTAGTTATTTTAAGATAAAATTAGCTTAACAATTAAGTAGCGAACAGTAGGAGGAATGCATGGATCTCACATCCGCTTTTTTGAATGCGCTTACAAAGCCACCTCTTTTACCCCCCCCCAGAATTTCGCCCACGATATTTCTGGGACGCCCCTACTCTATATTAGAGGAAACAGAACAGGACTTTCTGACCATTCTCTCCGGCGGCGTTGTGGAGGCAAGAGAACAATATACCTATTACCTGAGCGCCTTTCCGTGCCGTATGTTGTTGTATACAAAGGAAGGCGGCGGTATGCTGCGCGCCGGAAAAAAAGCTATAAATTTGGAAGAAGGAACTCTATTGTACTTCGACTGCGGCGCCTTTCCGAAATGGGAAATCACAATGGAGGGCCCTTACTGGAAATACATTGTCTTTTTCCTGACCGGCAGCCGCCTATCCTCCTATGAAAAGCTGGCTGACGATGCGGCGCCGCTTCTAATCCGTGTGGACCCTTACGGCAGTATCCTCCCCTGTCTGGAGAAACTTCTCTCCCTGACGGACGGCAGCACACTTCACGACAAACTGACGGACGACATTCTGCTCAACCGTATCCTGACAGAGATGTGGATCAGTTCCTTATCCCTGACAGCCTCACAAAAAGACTGCCCTTCCTATCTTACGGAGATCAAACAATCTATGGACACCTTCTTCATGAACAACTTCAGTCTGCAGGACTTGGAAGCGCGCTACCACATAAGTAAATACCGTATCTGCAGGGAGTTTTCCGCCGCCTTCGGCGTTTCACCCCTAAAATACCTCAATAAGCGAAGGCTGGAAGCTGCTGCGAATCTGCTCCTGTCCACGGACAAGCGCGTGCACGAGATTTCCCTTCAGGTGGGCTTCGAGACCACCAATCATTTCATCAACTTATTTAAGAGGGAGATGGGCATGACTCCGCAGGCGTACAGGGAGCGGAATAAAGGATGAGATGAGCGTATCCTCAGTTGATATTTTGACTATACTATATTATAATGAAATCATAGTAACATGCGGGTAACAGTCAACGTATTTGAGTGGTGGAAACACCGTGAAAGCAAAGGAGGGTTTCTATGGGTTTAGGTGGTGGTTATCAACCTAGTCGCGATCCGATGCGCAATGCCGCATTCGCTACACAATTCACGAACTACGAGATGAACAGAGATAACGCTCCCGTGTCAGACACAAAACGCAAGGCCGCTTATGTTGCGATGGGAATTTTGAGTGCCGTGATCATCGGTATCGTGGCATTGTTCTTCATTATGTAGATTGGTTTAGTATTTCAATTTCTTATTTAGCAATGAAGAAAAGGACAATAGATTCAACAGAATCCATTGTCCTTTGTTTTATTCTTCGTTCTTCTTTATTCTTTATTATTTGCCGCTATGCTGTCCTTCGTCCGGCTTCTTACACTGCGCTACACTGTCTTTGTATATCACCCTGCCGTTCACGATGTAAACACCCTGTTTGTAATGATCGCCTGATATCTTGCGGATCATATTCTTTACGGTACGTTTCGCCATCTCCCGCATATCTGCCTCGTATGTAGTGATGCCGATATCGCACAGCCCCGGGGGCTGATAGTTGTCGTATCCTACCACCGATATGTCTTCGGGCACTTTGTATCCCGCTTCATTGAGTGCGCGCACCAACATGGCAGCCGCCACGTCACTGTTGCACACGAATGCGGTCGGCATCCTCTGCGGCAGCTGTATGCTGAATCCTCCGTCCGATCTGCCCGTAGACGGATCTCTGTCATCGATCACCCATTCCTTGTCCACTTCCACGCCGTGTTCGTACAGGGATTTCACATAGCCGAAATAGCGATCCGTAACGCTGTCCGTGGAAAGCACGTTTCCCAAAAAGGCGATATCCTTATGTCCCATGTCAAAGAGATAATTCGTCATGACATACATGCCGAAATAGCTGTTGGATATGATGGCATCCCGCTGCACATTCCGGTCATAAAAATCCAGAAAAAAGACAGGGACATCCGCATATTCCATCAGCCTGTCGAGATAGGTCTTCGTCAGCCGTCCGATGATCACAAGCCCTTGTGTCTTCTTCTCCTGCAAAAGCTTGGGCATCACCATGCGGCTCTCATCCTCGCTCTGCAGCACTTCGAGCATGGTAAAACATCCTCTCTGCACCGCTACAGTGGCCACTTCCTGATACAGTGTCCAATAGAAGGATTCATATTTATCCAAAAAACGGTCCGATACGATCGCGCCGATTGTGTAACTCTCGCTTCTCTTCGCACGCTCCTGACTCAACGCGGAGGTCGAACGGTATCCCATCTGTGCCGCCTTGTTCTTGATCTTGGCTCGGAGTTCCTCGCTGACCCCTTTCTGGTTGGACAATGCCTTTGATACCGTGACGGTACTGACGCCCATAACCTTCGCAATATCTGCCATTTTGACCGTTTTTGCCATAGCTGTTTCCTCTGCCGTTGTTAATATTTTAAGTAATCTGCTTAAATTATAAAGTAAATTTAGCCGTATTGTCAACATCCTATTGTTGTCATTCGTGAAAACAATGCGGCATTGCTATATTTGCAACTGGCGCAGTTTGTAGAATTCTCCTTTCTTCTCCATCAGCTCATCATAGCTTCCAATCTCCTGCAGACCGCCTTTGCCGATCACGGCGATGACATCTGCATTTTTGATGGTGGACAGGCGATGGGCAACAATCAGCGTCGTCCGGTTCTTCACCAACCGCTCCGTGGCAACCCGAATCTTTTCCTCCGCGACACTGTCGAGCGCCGAAGTCGCCTCATCCAGAATCAGAATCTTAGGATCACGCACGAAAGCCCTGGCAATCGAAACACGCTGTCTCTGTCCCCCGGAGAGGTTGCTGCCATGCTCCATCACCATCGTGTCTATACCGTTCGGCATTTGTTTGACTACTTCGGTCAAGTTTGCCGCTTCGATCACTTCCCACAATTTTTCCTCGGAGATATCGTCCTGACCGTATGTGATGTTTTCCCGTATCGTTCCGCTGAACAGGATGGGCACCTGCGGCACCACCGCGATATGGCTTCGATATCCGGCAAGGTCAAGCCCTTCTATATCCTGTCCGTCGATCAGCACTCTACCATCCGTCGCATGCAGGAAACCGATCACCATATTTAAGATGGTCGTCTTACCCGCTCCCGATTCTCCCACGAAGGCAATCGTCTTGCCCGCTTCGATCGCCAGATTCAGATGCTCGAACACAGGGTTTTCTCCGTCTTTATAGCAAAAGCTCGCGTCCTCAAACTGAATCTCTCCGTGAATCATGGACACTCTCTTTTTATTTGTATTGTCCTCGATATCATGACAGAGCAGGACATCTCCGATGGAATCCACAGACTCCAGTCCTTTGGAGACAGTTGGCAGCAGTGTGATCACACCTGACACCTGTGCCACAATTGAGCCGAAATAGGTCTGATACATCACCACTTCACCCACGCTGATCCGCCCCTTGCTTGCCAGATAGCCCGTGAAGCCGAGACACAGCACCTGAAATATCTGGAATGCCACCCAGCTGATCGAGGAAAAGTAGGACTGCACCATATCCAGCCTCAATCCGGATTTCGCCACGTTATACAGCTGGCTGTTCATTTTACTCGTCTCTTTTTCTTCCAGCGCATGTGCCCTCGTGACAGGGATCATCTCGATCATCTCCATCACGTGAACAGAAGTTTCTTCCATATCTTTTCTGAACTGCCTGTTGTAGCTCTTAATCTTGCCCTTGAACAGTACCATGATGCAGACTGCCACAGGAATTGTCGCTATGAAGAAGCTAAAGACCGTCAGACTGTTTGTCACCACGACGCCCAGTGCCACGATCACATTCAGTATGATACTCAAGATCGTGATAAAGACCTGTGCCGACAAGGTTTCAATCTGCTCCACATCACGCATGATCTTGGACTGAAGCCTGCCGGACTGCATCTCATTGTGATAGGTGATGGAAAGCTGCTGCAGTTTCCTCACCAGTGCGCTTCGAAGATCCTTCTCCACGTTCCTGATCGCCCTGGCATAGAAGAGCGTGTGAAAATAGTTCGTCAGAATGTTCTGAGCAATCATGACAACCATAAACACCACGTTCCAGAATATCCGTCTGCCCGCATCTTCTCCGGGATTTGTAGCCACATTGATAATGTTGGCCGTCACAATGGGCAATATCCAGACCGGGGAGTGCTTGATGACAAAGAACACAATGGATAAGAACAACTCCAGATAATGCCCCTTGTAAATCCCCAAAAGCGTCCTAAGAGAATGATTCTGATTTCTCTTGAAAGTGTGCAACAGCTCCTGCTCAATCCCGTTTAAGTCCTCATCCGGTCCGCTCAGCCGGAAATTATATTTTTCCCTCTTGTTATTCATTTTATGGCGATTTAATGTGACTTCCATGATATCATTTTTCCCTCCACCTTGCCGTGTTTACCTTGTCGTTTTTACCTTGTCATTTTCTATCTTACTTATTACTTGCTCTCGTAAAACTCTCGAATCACCGACTCCGCCTGTTTGCCGTAGAAATCATATCCGCGGTCTTGGGAGACAGCCTGAAGCGAACGCTGTTTCCATGTCCAGTCCCACAGGCAGAATCCCTGCACGAAATCTCTTGTCCCCGCCGTCTTAAACATTTCGCGGTACCAATCCGCCTGTTCTTCCTGAGACAGTTCTCCCTTCAGGCTCCAGTCGTTGGGTACGTTTGCAGAACCCTTGCTGGACATGCATCCCGCCTCGGCGAAGAAGAACGGCTTCTTGAATTTCTTCACCACCTGCTCAATTCTATCTAATTGACTGTTCCAGTCATTTATCGGATAATAGCCGCTGGAGGAGATCACATCGACGCAGTCCCACCACGTCACATTATCCTCCTGATATTTATCGGTGTTGTAAGAGACAAGCCCGTCATATACGGTCCGGATATCTCCGATCAGCTGCCTCCACTCCTTCTCTCTTCGTTCCGACATGACCATCTCACACCCCGGCAGGAACATCTCACAGCCGGTTATCTTGGCCAGTTTCGCATAGTGCATTTGAAATTCGGTATACGCGGCAAACCAATTGCTCCACTTGGGCTCACAGGGTACATCCCTATCGAAAAAGTTGATGTGGGCCCGCCATGTGCCATTCTTACAGTTCACCGTCGGTTTCAACCCCACCGACAGTCCCTTCTCATGTATGTAGTTGACCATTTTAGTCAATTCATCGTCATCCATGGAAGCTTGAGACAAATAGTCGATTTTTTCTGACTGTGGTGTCTCCTGCACACCGTTCGGCACAAGCATGATGAAATTCGCACCTGTCCGCTCGACCAGCAGGTCCATACTCTGATAAGCCGCCTTCTGATTGAAACTTCCTTTTCCGGCAAAAGCACCGAAAGTGATACCTTTTATATATTCCATACCCAAATTTTCACTCCTTCGGATTATATTTCAAGGATACTATAGCAACTTCTCTTGCCGGATGCTATAATAAAAAAAGATAAAAATTGTATAAATCTCTTAAATCATATTTTATAATCCATGAAATTCCATGATAAAACTATCTTTTATACTGACTTTTGAGTGGCAATATGATAAAATACAAATAGAATTTATATATGTTTTTAACAGATGAAAATAAGATTTATATCTGTTTGTAACAGATGACGATAAGATTCATATGTATTTGTAACAAACACAAATATTCTGAAAGGATGATGAGTGCATGTACCATCTTTACGAAGACCACGACATTCTTCATGCTCCGTATGAAGCTTTCCTGTTCGATACCGCCAAGGAATCTTTTCCCATCAAACCGCACTGGCACTATTTCGTCGAGATGCTCTTTATCATTGAGGGGACAGCCTTTATAGAAGTCAATCAACAGGAATACTATGTCTCGGAGGGCGACATGGTGCTGTTTAACGCCGGCGATATCCACGCGATATACTCTGCTACCGGAAGGCATCTTCAGTATTTGGTCTTAAAGTTTGACGTCAACCGTCTCTCCGTCAACAGCAGCTATACCCCCAGACTTTCCGCCATCCTGCAGTATGCACGGAAATCCGGCCAGGCAGAGTGTCTGTTTAACGCCGCGAAGCTTAAGGACATACCGATCCGCAAACGTTTCGAGACATGCATACAGGAAATTGAGCGTAAAGATTACGGGTACGATGTGCGTATCCATGCGGAAATCAGCTCCCTTTTGATCGAGATCATCCGCCTCTGGCAGACTGATGGTCTCTCCATTCAGGAGCTTTTCTCCGTCTGTGCGGAAACGGAATCTTCGATTCACAACATTACAGAATACATAGACCGCTATGCCAATGAGACACTGAAAGTGAAAGACCTGGCCGACATGTGCCACATGAGCTACTCGCACTTCGCCAAATGTTTCAGGGAATTGTACGGACGTTCCTGCAAGGATTATATCGAGCTTATCAAGGTAGAAAAAGGGGAAGAGCTTCTGCTTTTCACAGACTCTTCCCTCTCTCAGATCAGTCAGGAACTGGGGTTTGCCGACTGCAGCCACTTTATCCGCACTTTCCGCAAATGGAAGAAAGCCACTCCCGGTCAGTTCCGGCTGCAGCAGCGCAGACAGTAAGCATATACCGGCGGCGCAGATAATGACTCATATAGTCAATCGCATTGTCGTGACCTAAATTGCGAACTGCGCCATATACAGCTGGTAATAGACACCTTTCTTCTCCATCAATTCTCTGGCATTGCCCTCCTCGACGATTCTGCCGTCCTCCACTACGAAGATGCGGTCGGCTTTCTGAATCGTTGACAGTCTGTGGGCAATGACAAAGGACGTCCTGCCTGCCAGCAAATGCTCGATGCCCTCCTGCACCAGCAGCTCTGTTTTCGTGTCAATGCTGGATGTGGCTTCATCCAGGATCAGAATCTTCGGATCGGATACCATCGTTCTCGCGAAGGCAAGCAGCTGTTTCTGTCCGATGGACAGTCCTCCGCCGCGCTCCAAAAGCTCCGTATCATATCCTTTGTCCAGCCTCATAATAAAATCGTGTGCGTTTACCGCCTTCGCCGCCGCAACGATCTCCTCGTCCGTGGCATCCAGCTTACCGTAGCGTATATTGTCCTTGATGGTTCCGGAGAACAGGAAATTATCCTGCGTCATAATGCCCATCTGCCTGCGCAGGCTCTCGATGGAAACTTTCTTCACGTCATGCCCGTCGATCTTGACAATACCCTCCTGCACGTCGTAGAAGCGGCTGATCAGGTTGACGATCGTGGATTTGCCCGCGCCGGTAGCGCCCACCAGCGCAATCGTCTCTCCGGGCTTGATCCGAAAGCTCACGTCGTCCAGTACTTTCACCTTATCATCATAAGAGAAGTTCACATTTTCAAACGTAACCTCCCCCTGAATCGGCGGCATCTCAATCACGCCCTCGTCATCCGCGATCCCCGGCTGTGTATCCATAATCTCAAAAATACGCTCGGCACCGGCTATGTTCGTGACCAGCTGATTATAGAAATTGCTGATATTGTGTATGGGCTGCCAGAACATATTCAGATATGTGCCGAAGGCCACAAAAGTGCCCAGAGTAACCTGCTCCACGCCAAGGATGACGATACCCGTATAGTACAGCAGGATGAATCCTATTCCCCACGAGAAATCGATCACCGACCCGAAAGCGTCGCTCATCCGCACCGCGTCGTAGAAAGATGTGCGATGCTCTGCTATCAGTTCGTCGAAAGTATTCTCTGTCTCCTCCTGCGCATGGAAGCTCTGTATAATGCGTATACCCGCCATATCTTCATGGATAAATGCGTTCAGGTTGGCGGACTTCTTGCGAAAAAGCTGCCAGCGCGGATGCGCCTTGACCTGAATATACACCATGCCGATTGCCATGAACGGTATCGTCATCATGGACGCCAGTGCAAGCTTCGGGTTTTTCCAGACCATAATCACCACTACCGCTATGACGGTCAGTCCGTCCGGTATGAGCGAAGTCACGCAGTTGGACAACACATCCTTGAGCGAGTTGATATCACCGATGATACGGGACAGTATCTTACCTGTCGGGCGGCTGTCAAAGAACTGAAAATCCAGCTTCTGTATGTGAGTGTAGAGCTGCTGTCTGATCGTCAGCAGGATTTCATTACACACTTTTGCCATAACGTACATACGCACCTTCACTGTAACGACCAGAAAAAGATTGATTGCAAGTGCAATGATCAAAAGCCTGTACAGACCGCCGAAATCCCCGACCGCAATATGATCGTCGATCGCCGACTCCATGATCAGTGGATTGACCAGACTGACCGCCACACCGTATCCCATGATCAGCAGTACCAGAACAATCTGCCATTTGTACCGGAGCAAATAACTAAAAAGCCGCATCATCGTCTGTGTTTTGCTGCGCTCCAAACTCTGTTCGTCGTCCTTATACGAGTTGACTGCCATCGCTCTCACCACCTTTCACGTCCGCCGTATCTGACACATATGTCATTTTATCTCTCTCGTGTGCACCCAAATTGTCCGACTCAATCATCCTTGTCCCCGACATATCACCTACATCGCCGTACTGGGATTCATAGGTTTCATAATAGAGCCCTCTCTTGGCAAGCAGTTCTTCGTGTGTGCCCCGCTCCGCGATCGTGCCGTTGTCCAGAACGATAATCTCGTCCGCATGCCGCACCGCGCTGATCCGGTGCCCGATAATGATTTTGGTCGTATCATCAAGCGTCATAAGCATCTGCTGTATCAGATGTTCCGTCTCCATGTCCAGCGCCGACGTGGAATCGTCCAGCACCAGAACGGGATCTTTCTTCGCCAGTGCCCTGGCAATGCTGATACGCTGTTTCTGTCCACCCGACAGCCCTACGCCGCGCTCTCCGATCACGGTGTCATAACTGTCCTCCATGCGCTCGATGAAGCTGCTCGCCTGCGCCTGCGTGGAAGCTCTTTTGACCGTCTTAAAACCTATGTACTCTTTCTTTCCCAGCTTGATATTCTCGTTGATCGTATCCGAGAACAAAAATACGTCCTGCATCACGAAGCTGACGCTCGTGCGAAGCTGTTCCAGAGATAATTCCTTAATATTCACGCCGTCCAGATAGATGGCTCCGTCAGTGGCATCATACATACGCTGTAAAAGCTGCACAATCGATGTTTTGCCTGCACCGGTAGCCCCCATGATTCCCAGCGTCTTGCCCGCCTCCACCGTAAAGGAAATGTCATGCAGAATCTCATACATGTCAGCCTTGTGGAACGAGACATGCTCAAACCGGATTTTTCCTCTGACTTTCTCCAATTTGACCGGATTGGTCATCTCTGCAATACTGGATTTCTCCGCATAAATTTTCTTGATCTTCTTGTTGGAGGCAACCGCGGAGGAAAAACTGTTGGTAAGCCATCCCAACATCTCCATCGGCCACACGATATTCGTGGAATATTCCACAAACGCCGCCATCTGACCCAACGTCATCTCCCCATCAATGACAAATTTCCCGCCGACCAATATAGTCAATATTGGTAAAACTTTCGTCACCACGGTAAAACAGGGGTAATACCGCACGAACACCTTGGACTGCTCCATGTTCAGATCATAATACCTTTTATTGTGTGACAGGAATTTGCCGATCTCATACTTTTCTCTCGCAAACGCCTTCACCGTCCGCACCCCGGCAAGATTTTCTTCCGCCACCGTATTCAAAATGGCATTCTCCTCGCTGATTTCCTCATAGACACGCCCCAGCTTGTTCTCCATGATGACCGCAAAAGAACCGCACAGAATCATTGCCGCCGTGGGAATCAGCGCTATTTTCCAGTTGAGCATATACATGCACACCAGAATGATGGTGGTATGATAGACCACTTCAAGCAGAAGCATACTGACATATCCTATCGCATCCCAGATACGGTCGACATCCTCCTTGACACGCGCCATCAGCTCACCCGTGTTCGTCCTGTCAAAGAAATCGGCGCTCAATCCCTGTATGTGCCGAAACAGATCCCTCCTCATATCTCCCGAAATCCTGACACCGTTCTTGTCGAAAGTGTACTCCTTCACATACTGAAAAATACATCTTCCCAGTCCGATTCCGAAAAATCCGAACAGTAAATATTTCAGTTCTCCTATGTTGCCGCCCACAATGACGTCGTCCACTACCCGTGCCATCAGCCTCGGTCCCATCATATCCAGCGTGACCGCAATCAAAAGTGATATGATTGCAATCAGATAGGGTACCTTGTATTCCCATATGTATGTTGACAATTTTTTCATAATCTGTTTCCCCCTGTGCCTCTCTCCGATGTACCCTGTACGGATAAGCAGACTCGGAATGCTATATATCCGCGCAAAAAAATGGACTGTGGCAAAATCACCACAGCCCTGAAACCAGCCCTCGCATCATACATTGACCATATCAGTCATTATCTATATTCCGACTTGGTTCTCTATCCGCGGAGGTAATTCCGAGTAAATGTGATTTGCCTTCGATACCGTATTCACGTTAGTTCTGATTTTGTTTTTGTCCATAAACATTACTCTTACCTCCTTTCTCAATATTATTTTCGTTGTATATCGTTATTAGTGATAGCTTAATACAATCCCCTTACATTGTCAACGCAATTCTCGGATTTATTTCATTATGAATCATTCCGGTTCTGTGAACTCCGATAGTACCATTTCTGCGCTTCCTCACTGTTTTCATCCACTGCGGGCATCATCTTGGCAAGTATACGCTCCATCGGAAAAGATAAGGCGTACAAATACCCTCCCGGTATGACAAGCACTGCCCAGGGCACCAACAAAAAAAAGAAACAGGCGATAATAAAGCCAAACTCTATGGCGACTGTGAGCGGCAGAAACCGAAACAGCACATAGATTGCAGTCTTGATCAACTCACTGTTCTTCTTATGAAATCTGGACAATATAGGACAGCTGTACACCGCAATCCCCGCCACCACGAAAACAATAAAGATCAAAACAATAAACAGAGCACTATTGATTCCGCTCTCCTGATTCCAGACATAGTACAGATCTAAAGAGAGAACTGCCATAACAAACCAGAACAGCAGTGTCAGCGGAGTAATCTGACGAAAGTTCTCCTTAAAGGAGCGAAAAAACTCCCTCCCGATATACCCCGTCTTATGCCTGACACACTTGGACATGGCATAGTACGCTGCCGTTGTGGACGCTCCCGCAGTAATAAGCGGCAGAGAGCACACCATCCATAGAACACCCACATACAGTATATCAAACAATGCATTCATAAAGCGGGAAAATCCGCTGTCACTATCAAAAAATTTCATATGCTGTCTATTACCTCACTCAAGCATGGATGTATGCGAATATTGAAACGATTACTCCGTTCTCTTTCGTTTCTATTTCTGCTTTAAGTTCAACTCCTTCAAATTCCGAAAGTGCCGGGCTGTCAGTTACAATTTTAGGGATAAACCCATCATCAAAACTGCCGTTATTTTCTATAAAACAACGACATTCTTTTTCATTAATATCCTTTCCTTCAAGCATATATCTTGCGGAAAGGAGCATGTGATCATCTTTGGAGAGATATTGCGTGTCGACACCTGTGCCGATAACTTTTCCGTTAAAATATCTGCCTCTGGCTTCTCCCGTAAAGGAAAGCATGCACACGTCATGCAGCTTTCCTTTGACGTAAACAGTGTCAGTTATATCAACATAGATATCAAAAAGTTTTATCATGAAATCCTCACCGAAATATCATTCTGAAATAATTGTACAGATGAGGGGTAACGCTGCTGTGGTCATGACCTGTCCGGGACATGAAATGCCAGAGACAAACCTCTCCGTTCTGTGAGAAAATTTCCCTATATTTTGTGGGATTTGCGCCCACAACGTCGTCATGCTCCGCCGCACTTATTAAGAGGAGTTCGGGACTGTTTTCACCGAACGTGAGCTGGTCTTCTGTCAGCATCCAAGGATCACCCGTACCCTCAGTGAGACCGGGCGCCGCACATACTGCACCGATGTATCCGAACTTTTCGGGATGAGAAACACCGATATAAAGTGCCTCTCTTCCGCCCATGGAAAAACCTGTTATTGCCGTGTTCTCCCTGCCTACTGCCACAGAGAAATTTCCTTCTGCAAACGGCATAAGATCTGTCATCATATCATGAATGAAGTTGTCGTAATTGAGCGTATTTTGAGTATCCATTCCCGTACAGTGCGGCATATCTTTGCTGCAGTAGATATAGGGACATACGACAATCATTTCATGTGCCTCGCCGTCTGCAACAAGATTTGTCAACATTGTGCTTATGCGGACTATATCCCTTGCCATCCAGTCCTCGTTGTCGTAATATCCGTGAAGTACATAAAGTACAGGGTACTTTTTGTTTTCTGAATAATCCGCAGGCAACAGCACATTCACCGGAGTATCCCTCTCAGCTGTCCGGGAATAATACGTATATTTTTTAAATGAAGGATATACCACGCCTTCGCGCTCTGTAAGTATTTTTTCGGGTGGCATTTCAACCATTATATCTTTATATTTTTCCATATGCTTTTCCATATTTTTTTCCATATTTTTTTCCATATTTTTTCTGTCCTATGATTTATGAATGAAAATTATCCGACGTGACTATTCTCCCAGATATGCCTTCTTGACCGCCTCATTGTTCATCAGCTCATCCGCATCGCCGGACAGGGAAATATTTCCGGTCTCCAAAACATACGCTCTGTCCGCGATGGACAGCGCCTTCTTCGCATTCTGCTCCACCAACAGCACGGTCGTACCCGACTGGCTGACACGTCTGATAATATCAAAAATCTCATTGACGAAGATCGGAGACAGTCCCATGGACGGCTCATCCATCAGAATAATATTGGGCTGGCTCATGAGCGCCCGCCCCATTGCAAGCATCTGCTGCTCACCGCCGCTTAAAGTCCCCGCCATCTGCGTAGAGCGCTCTTCCAGTCTCGGAAACCGCTCGTACACCATCTGCAGAGTCTCCTTAATCTCATTCTTATCTTTTCTGGTGTATGCACCCATCATCAGATTGTCATAGACCGACATCTGCGCAAACACACGTCTGCCTTCCGGCACATGCGCCATACCCATAGGCACGATCTTATACCCCGGTGTCTTCGTAATGTCTCTGCCCTCAAAGATAATGCTGCCGCTTGTGGGCTTGATCAATCCCGTAATCGTGTGCAGCGTTGTGGTCTTGCCTGCACCGTTCGCCCCAATCAGCGCAATAACCTCACCCTGCTCAACCTCAAAACTGATTCCTTTGATTGCCTCTATCACACCGTAATGCACATGCAAATCTTTCACTTCCAGCATTGCCATGTCTGTACACTTCCCTTCTACTCGCCCAAATATGCCGTGATAACCTCCGGATTGTTCAATACATCCTGCGTATCACCCTGCGCGAGTACCTCGCCGAAATTCAACACCGTCAACTTCTCACAGATGCCGGATACCAGCTTCATATCGTGTTCGATCAGCAGTATCGTCATGTCGAAATGATCCCTGACAAAACGAATGGTGTCCATCAACTCCTTCGTCTCGTTAGGATTCATGCCCGCAGCCGGCTCATCCAGCAGGAGCAGTTTAGGCTCCGTCGCCATAGCCCTGGCGATCTCCAGCTTTCTCTGCTGACCGTAAGGCAGATTCTCCGCCTTATATTCCGCATAGTCTTCCAGGCTGAACACCTTCAGAAGTTCCATCGCCCTCTCATTCATTTCCTTCTCTACCTTGTGGTAACGAGGCAGACGGAAAATACCCTCGAAAGCAGAGTAGGGATAGTGGTTATGAAGCCCTACTTTCACATTGTCGAGCACAGGCATATCACCGAACAGACGTATATTCTGGAAAGTTCTGGCAATACCTGCCTTGCAAATATCAATCGTCCTCTTTCCCGTCAGATTCACGCCATCTAAGAGAATAGCCCCCTCGTCCGGCTGATACACACCGGTGAGCAGGTTAAAAATCGTGGTTTTTCCGGCGCCGTTCGGACCGATCAATCCATACAGCTGCCCTTTTTCCACAGATATGTCGAATGCGTTGACCGCACGCAGTCCTCCGAAGGAGATGCCTAAGTTTTTTGTCTCTAATAATGCCATAGCTTACTCCCCCTCCTTTACTTTCCTGCCCGCTGTCAGACGCTGCTTGATACGTTTTCTGAAAAAGATCGCATTGGGGCTCCAGTTGAAGATCATCATGGCGATCAGCACGACCGCATAGATCAGCATACGATAATCACTCAGTGCCCTCAACACTTCGGGAAGCAATGTCAAAAGCACTGCCGCAATAATGGACCCCCGAATGTTTCCGATACCGCCCAGTACCACGAACACCAGAATCAGAATTGACATGTTATAACCGAAGTTCTTGGGCAAAGCAGTCAGCGTGGAAAGATTGTGCGCGTAAAGCACACCCGCCACGCCTGCCAAAGACGCGGAGATTGTGAACGCAATCAGCTTATATTTCGTCACATTGATTCCCACGGATTCCGCCGCAATCCGGTTGTCACGGATCGCCATGACAGCCCGTCCCGTTCTGGAATGAATAAAATTGAGTACGATAAACAGGGTGACAAGTATGAGCACCACACCGACGGTAAAATTGGAGTCGTGAGGCGTGCCCGTGACACCCTGTGCACCCTTGATCAGCACAAGACCGTCCTCCTCCATATTTAGGGAAAGGGCATCTTTCATCGTAAAATGTATACCGTTCGAATCAACGCCCAGGTACAGTGCATTGATAATATTCTTGATAATCTCGCCAAAGGCAAGCGTGACAATCGCCAGATAGTCGCCCCTTAAGCGCAATACCGGAATCCCCACCAGGAATCCAATAACCGCCGCCGATACCGCACCGATCAGCAGTGCAATGAAAAAGCGCAGTCCGCCCGGCATGGCATCTTTAAACGCCAGTGAAAATACCGCACTGGAAAAAGCGCCCACGCACATAAACCCTGCGTGGCCCAGACTCAGTTCACCCAGAATACCGACCGTCAGATTCAGAGCGATCGCAACAATCGCATAGGTGCAGAAGGGGACGAGAAGTCCCTGAATCAGGCTGGATACATGTCCCGTGGATACAAGGATTCTTACCACAATATATGCAAAGATTACCATCCCATAGGTAATCATATTATTCTTAGTCGTTTTGCTTAACTTGCCAGCTTTCGTTTTCATCACGATACTCCTTTTGCTATACTTTCTCCTGAACTTTCCTGCCGAGAAGCCCCGTAGGCTTCACCAAAAGCACAATGATCAGAATACTGAACACAATCGCATCGGCAAGCTGAGAAGAAATATAGGCTTTGCTCAGATTCTCGATAACGCCGAGCAGGATGCCTCCGATAAAAGCACCCGGAATCGAACCGATCCCTCCGAATACCGCCGCCACAAAAGCCTTAATACCCGGCATGGAACCGGTATAGGGAGTTAAGGACGGGTACGCGGAACACAAGAGCACGCCCGCAATGGCCGCCAAGGAAGAACCGATGGCAAAAGTCACCGCAATCGTGCCGTTCACATTGATACCCATCAGCTGTGCGGCGCCTTTGTCCTCGGACACGGCCGTCATGGCGCGCCCGATCTTGGTCTTTTTCACGAACAGGGTAAGACCAACCATGATAATAATACTCACAATGACCGTCACGATGGTTACACTCTTGATAATCAACTGACCGTCAAACAATTCCAAGTTAGGCAGCGTCACTACATTAGAAAATGCCTTCGTATCCGAACCGAATATGAGAAGCGCTACATTCTGCAGTAAGTAGCTGACGCCGATTGCCGTGATCAGCACGGCGAGAGGGGAAGCTCCCCGAAGAGGTCTGTATGCCACCCGTTCGATCGTCACGCCCAGCACAGTACATACCGCCATGGAGATAATGATTGCCGCAAGCGGGTTCATCCCCATGCCGCTGACCGTCACGAACACCGCATATCCGCCGATCATAATGACATCACCGTGGGCAAAATTGAGCATCTTGGCAATACCGTATACCATCGTATATCCGAGCGCAATCAGCGCGTATACGCTTCCAAGACTTATTCCGTTTATCAAATGGGCTGCAAAACTCATAGTTTCACCTCTGTACAACTTTCCATATTCCACTTGGGCATGTGTCAATTTCTACGTCGCCGCGCTTTCGCTCCGCCTCAAGCGTAACAGACACTAAGCTCGT
>JAFLTD010000004.1 GCA_022510625.1 Lachnospiraceae bacterium | reverse complement strand
GCCGGCACAATGGAAATATCACTGTTCTCAAGTATTCCCTCTATTTTTTCTGCTCTTGCGTAATTTGCATGTGCATCCGGTCTTTTCATGATCTCTTCATTTAAATGCTTCACTGCGTATACTCCGCTGTCAGTTATTACTTTGTACATCCTGTGCATATAGCCACCGGATACAGATTCAACATCCGCAATTATTTTTCCTAAACCACACATGCGTACTAATTTCACTAATAAATTTTCTATCGTCTTTTCTTTCATGCTATTCCTAACTTGATCAGCCAAAATGCGTTTTTGATTCTGTTAATTATCCATACGGTATGTAAAGTGGGTCTTCGGGCAACGGAAGAAATCACCAAATCTTCGTATCCGTTTTTATAGAATCTCTCCACATAATGGACAATTACGCCGGGCATACCGAAATGGTTAATCAAAAAATTTTCCTTTCCAAAAATTCATATTACCCAGCGGTTTTGCTGTAAGCCTAAATAAGACGCATCCGTCCGGACACATAACAACTCTACTGTATTTGCTATCCCCACCTATATTTTCTAAATCGCCGCCACTTCTGACAGCCTCCATAATCGGATACATCATCATCATGACTTTAGAACATATACCCTGCCCCTGTGAATTGACAGGGCAGCCATAGGTGCAAGTATATTTATCTCCTATTTCCTCACCATTTCGGCAAAATCCTTCCGTTTCTTCATTATCTTTGTTAAAACCTATTACTTCAATTTCCCATTCATATTCCTCGTTATACCATTTCTTCATGATAATTTTCTCCTACCCCGATTTGCACATTCTTTTGCATAAAAAGCAATACTGTTCATGCTAAATCGCAATCCACCAACATACACCATACTTATCAATAACGGTGGCACAGTATTCGCTCCACGGCAATTCATGAATTTCATCAATAACAACGCCGCCCTCACTCAAAACATTAAATGCATTATCCACCGCATCGGTACTTCCTAATTCAAACGCATTGAAAGTCATTGTCTGCAACTTCATTCGATGAATCATGCTTACATCATACGATTCCGATGCCTCAGCCACAGCAAGAATCCCTTCGCCGTTAACCGTCAACTCACAATGTTCATAGGCAGTTTGATCATCATTCTTTATTGCAAAAGTCACCTTTGCCCCGAAAGCTTTGCAATATGTTTCAACTGCCTCGATACTGTTCATGACATACACCTGTGTATAACACTTCATATTCAACCACCTTCCTGCTCCGTAACCAGCAAATCCGGTTTTACATCGTGTTCCTCATACGGAATCCGATCCAACACCTGACAACTGTATGCAAGCGCCGCCGTTGTCAGTATAAATCCTCCTGACTGTGTTTGCGCTTGATCTGTGGAATCCGTTTGCTCTGATTGTTGCAACAATCGGGTAAGATACCTGTCATAAAATCCGCCGCCGTATCCAATGCGGTGTCTTTCCTTGTCAAAAGCGACCCCGGGCATCCACATCATCACTTTACTACCAATGTGCCTGAAAATCCAATCCGAAAAAGCAACACTCTGTATGGGTTCTCGAATACCACGATACCCTTCCCGCAGGTCCTCTAATGACGATATCCGCCAGAACTCCATCTCGCTGCCTGACACCTTCGGCGCAAACACATTCTTCCCGTCCGCCAAAGCCTGCCGTATCAACGACGTTGTATCAACTTCACTCTTATAGCTGACATACGCCAGAATAACATCTGCCTCGCGGTATTCTTCTGTTCCCATGACACTTTCCCGAATGCTCGCATCATACCTCGCCCTGTCCTCCGCAGGAATAGCATCACGAACCGCAAGAACATTCTTGCGGACATCCTTCTTATTCATCTTTCTTGTCTCCGAATTTCTTGCCTAAATCCGTGACGGAACCATCCTTCTCAATAATAGATATATTGTTAAGCTGTCCCCGCAGATTCGCCCGCACATTTGCAACATAAGCCTGCCGCAATTCCTGCTGTTCTTTCTTTTCCTCCTCGGTCAGCCCCTCCGCCTGTGATTTATGATAAAGCTCATTTATCCTCTTTGTCATCTGCTCTACGGTCATATGCTATCCCTCCATAACATAGATAATTCTTACGGGCGAACTGCACAAATATTATAACGTTGTTATATGCGCAGAAGAATGAGATTTTCTTAATGTTCTATTCTTTGGCAGCGAGTTCGGGACATGGATGTCACGAAAAGCCCGAACCACGCATGGATGCGTGTTGAGGGCGGTCGCGTCAATATAAATAATACCTATCAGAACATTTAGAAAATCCATTCATCGAAGCTGACAACGGTTAATATTTGTGCATCTCGCCCATAAATAATATTCATGTTCTACTCATGCATCTGCTGCACATAAAGCGGCAGATCAAATTCCTCATCCTTATGTGCCAAAAACAACGTGCCGATATTCTGCCCCGCTAAAATCCGGTGAATCACCTTGATATCAGCGCTGTTGGCAATCACCATATCCACACCCATATTATTTGCAATTTTTGCCGCCTGCAGCTTCGTGTTCATGCCGCCGGTACCGGCGTCGCTTCCGGTGGATGCCTTGCCCATCTCCATCAGCTCATCCGTCAATTCCTCAACCACCTCGATATACTTCGCATTGTGATTTTGGCGCGGGTCATCCGTGTAGAGCCCGTCTATGTCCGAAAGAAGGAGAAGCATATCCGCATCAATCAAAGATGCTACGATGGCTGACAAAGTATCATTATCTCCGATTCCCAGCTCGTAAGTCGCAACCGTGTCATTTTCGTTTACGATCGGCACCACGCCCAGCTTGAACAGCTCCGCAAAAGTATTGCGCGCATTAAAACGATTCAGATTATCAATGATCGTGTTTTTCGTCATCAAGATCTGCGCCGCGACCTGATTGTACTCCGCAAAAATCTTTTGATATATCATCATCAGGCGTGCCTGTCCGATCGCCGCACATGCCTGCTTTACAGCGGTCGGGTTATCTTCACCGACATTCTTCATCATGACCGCTTTCTTCCCCAATGCAATTGCTCCCGACGTCACAAGCACCACATCTTTGCCGCGGTTTCTTAAATCACACAGCTCACGCACCAGCACATCAAGCTTGGTGTAATCCAGGTCACCTGTCTCTTCATGCTGCAAAGATGAAGAGCCGATCTTGATCACAATTCTCTTTTTATCTTTCATCATGTCTCTGATATTTTCCATTGTACTTCTCCTTTTATTCCCGATAATCCTGCCGCAAAAACGGATACTCGATCTTCTCCTCCACCAAGATACCGTACTTCTTCGGATGCCTGTATGTGTTCCCATGTACCTCATGCTCACGGTATGTGCGAAGCATATCCATATTCAAATCCGCAATATAGATTCCTTCCGCCTCTCCCGCTTCTAAAATACATGTGTCTCTGGATCCCGACAGCTTCGGAAGATATGCGACACCGTCAAACACCGTAGAATGACCGTTGCAATCGGGCTGTTCTGCCGGATAATTACATGTAGCAATCGCCAGCATATTCTCGTACGCCCTTCCCCTTAACTGTGACAAACGGTTGATTTCCATCGGACAGGCATTCGGAACAAGAATAAGTTCTGCGCCTTTTAACATCATAATTCGTGCACTCTCCGGAAACTCCCTGTCATAACAGATCATGGATCCCACCTTGACGGTTCCTTTTGCAGTGTTCAAATCCGTCACGTAGAAATCGTCTCCCGCATCCAGACGACACTCATCCCCGAAATCGCAGGTGTGTACTTTCGCATAGGAATATTGCAGATTTCCTTGTCTGTCATAAAGACATATCGTGTTTCTCGGCAGCGGATCATGTTTTTCTAAGAATGTAATGCCTATTGCCATGTTCAGTTCTTTTGCAAGATTTGCAAACGTATTCACGAATTCACCGTCCGGCGCAACCGCCATATGCCTTAATTCATCCAAGTTCTCCTGAATAGTGTATCCACAGCTCCACATCTCCGGAAATAATGCAACGTCTGCCCCTTGCTTTTTAGCATCCCTGCAACATTCAATTCCCTTAATCAGATTTCCGTCTGTCGTTCCCGTCGGCATAATCTGTAAAAGGGCTATTTTCAGCTTCTCCATAATTTTCTCCACTTACAAAACCTTTTCTTTACAGCATAAATCAATCTCTAATGCAAATCTGACTTATCATACAAAGCTGCGATACTTCGCCCCGATTTTCTCTGCAATCACCATACCGTCCATTGCCGCTGATGTAATGCCGCCCGCATAACCGGCACCTTCTCCGCAGGGATAAAGTCCCCGCACTTTTGACTGTCCCGTCTCGTCTCTCACAATCCTGACCGGTGAAGATGTTCTGCTCTCAATGCCGGACAGATAGGCACCGCTGTCTGCAAACCCATGCATTGCTTGACCAATCAAGTCAATTCCCTCCGCAAGCGCTTCATTTAATCGGGGAGGTAAAATGTCATGCACAGCCGCCATACGGTATGTACCCTTAGCCGCCGGCGCAAAATCGGGATAATTCTGTTTGATAACGGATTCGTCAGGTCCACATCCTGTTACAGCGTGCTTATAATCTCCGTACGTTTCCACCGGAATGGCTCCATCCCCTATCTTGTATGCCTTTTCCTCCAGCTTACGCTGAAAAGCAATTCCCGCAAGAGGGGAATCACCCTCGTAATCTTCCGGAGTCACTGTGACAATCATGGCGCTGTTGCTGTTGTTTCCGTTCCGGCCGCTGTAACTCATACCGTTTACCGCAAGGTGCCCGGGTTCAGATGATGCGTTTACCACATAGCCGCCGGGACACATACAGAAAGAATATACACCTCTGCCGGAGGATGTCTGTGTTGTCACTTTATAATTAGCAGCCGGTAGAAGCGGATGTTCTGCCGACCCATATTGCATATAGTCAATCATCTGTCTGGGGTGTTCCATGCGAAGTCCCACCGCAAAAGATTTCACCTCCATGGGAATCTGCCTCTTATACAGCATTTCAAAAGTATCTCTTGCACTGTGTCCGATAGCGAGAACGATTACCTCGCTCTCTATCTTTTCCGTTCCGTTTACAATCACGCCCGTCACACGGTCTTTCTCACAGCACAGTTCCGTCACCTGTGCCTCGAATCTCACTTCTCCGCCCCACGAGATGATCTGATTCCGCAAATTACTCACCACGGTACACAAGATATCCGTGCCGATATGCGGTTTTGCCTCATACATAATCTCTTCCGGCGCACCGGCTTCTGTTAATATCCTCAGAACTTCCTTATTTCTGCCGTACTTATCCTTCACCAGCGTATTCAGTTTCCCATCGGAAAACGTACCTGCGCCGCCTTCTCCAAACTGCACATTGGATGCAGGATTCAACACTCCCTCCTGCCAGAACTTCTCCACATCTTCCCGTCTCTGTTCTACACATCTGCCCCGCTCCAGAATGAGCGGACGATACCCGTGTTTGGCAAGCAGATACCCGCAGAACAATCCTGCCGGTCCCGTACCGATGATGACCGGTCTGTGTATAAGCCGATCCTTTCCCTCGTCCGGAAAAACATACTCTTTATCATTCACCGCCTGAACCTGCCCGCTCTTACATCCGGCAAGCACCTTGCTCTGTGACGCCACGCTCACATCTACTGAATAGACCACCGTAATCTCGGGCTTCTTCCTGGCGTCAATGGATTTTCTGACAATCTGCCACGACAGAATCTTCTCGGGCGCAATCCGCAGTATTCTAGCCGTTTTATATAAAATATCTTCCTGTTTGTGAGACACTGGAACTTTTACCTGATTTACCCTGATCATTTTGCCTAAAGCCTTTTCTGTTAATCAATCTTGCAGATAAGTTATTTCTTTCATCATACTGCACTCCGCACTGTAAGACAAGCCCTTACAAAATCCTTCAGACAGACCGTTGTAACACGTCGGCACTTGGCGAGGTACTTTCGAGCCTAGTGTCCGTTACGTGTGGAATAGAGCGAAAGCGTGTCTGTCAGAAGATATTGTAAGGGCTTGGTATCACTTGTTGCCAATTCACTCAATCCATACTACAATAATACAAGACAATACGGATATCGGGAGGATGCCTGTTATGATGTACCATTACACGGATTTCGCCGCATTTGACGGAATTATCAGATGCGGGGAGCTGAGACTCAACAATATACTGAATATGAATGATGCCTCTGAGATGAGATTATTCATGAACGGAATCTGCAAGGCTGTCATTGACAAGCTGCGTGCGGATGAAGAAAATGACAAGCTCTACGAAGCAGAAAAATTCTTTAATAGGGAATTGGAACATGAATTCAGCTACTCGGCCTATGCGGCATGCTTTTCGAAGTACAGAGATGATGCTCCCCAATGGGAAAGGTACGGTCACTTCGGACAAGGTGTCTGCATTGCGTTTCACGAGGATCTTATGCAGAGAATGATAGGCGGTGTCATCTCCTTCCAGGAAGTGTATTATCAGGAGGATATGCGCGAACACCGTCTTGTAAAAGATTTTTATGAAGTGATTACAAAAGCGGAACAATTTGAGGCTTCTCTGCCCGAATTGCAGACCCTCATGAATGACGCCTGGGTTAATTCGGCGGCCTTTAAGCATCCTTCTTTTGCGAACGAAAGAGAGTTCCGCCTGGTCGCTTCACCTTTTATCTCAAATGAATTTGCCGTAGAGCCGAAATACCATGTGTCTAAAGAGAGAATCAAGAAATACTATCCGCTTGATTTAAACAGAATGTGCGGCAAACTGAATATGCACCTGTCGGATCTGGTAGGCGAAATCATTATCGGCCCAACTTCTTCACAATCGCTCCCGATTCTGCAGGACTATTTGGAAGACTGCGGACTGAATGTCCTGAAAAATAAGATTTGCATGTCGGATTGCCCGCTGCGCAAACCCACATCATAAAAAAGGCAGACCCGGCGGTCTGCCTTACAAGAATTGCTGCGCAATTTTTCTTGGCGTACGTTACTATACTTGCACACTGTGAATTTAGTTTGCTGTCTTGACTGATGTGATGTGCGGATTAACGCCTTCATACCAGTACAGGAAACCTTCCATATCGATCTTATCACCGATATTCAAATTCTTAACTGCCGCATAAACTTCCGTGCTGCTGTCACACAGATAAGATTCTACAGTAAAAGTATAAACATTGCCATCAAGGGATACATTGAAATACAGATCATCCCCATCCTGACCGGAACCGTCCCAGTTGTATAAAAACGCCACGTCATTGCCGCTGTCATCCTGCCCTGCAGCCTCAACCGTCATGCCCTTGAAAGATACAAACTCATTCTGGTGATTGATCAGTTCGTCAGTTCCAAGAAGAGAAGTCACGTCCTCCGCCGTTGCAACATAATTGCCGTCCTCAATCTCAAATGTAGCACCTTCAGCAAGTTCGATTTCGCCAGCCCACTCAGCCTTATATCCTGTAACCTTAATCTTCGTTCCCTGAGTCAACTTTGCATAATCTTCCTCGGAGCATGTCATGTTGTAAATAAAATATGCACCGTCTTTATCCTGTGTATAGACAGTCGCCTTATTGTCCCACCAGGACTGCTTAGCCTGTACATAAGTCTCAATTACGACTTCCGAGTCCAGAGCTGCCGCTACATATTCGTCATAGGTCATGACACCCTCGGATTTTGCATCCGTGTCCCCACTATTGGAACCGCATCCCACACAGGCAAATACCATCGCTCCCGCCAACAGTAGTGCTGTCAATTTTTTCATAATATCCTCCGTTCTGAAGTGCTCATACTCCACTTCACTGTAAAGTTTTTGGCATCCGTTATCCGCAGATAACACAATTAGTATACATGAAATTCATAATAAATCAATACATTATTGCTGAATTCTCTTTCTTTTTAATGTCTGGCACAGGAAATAAGCAATGATAAACACCCAAGCGACAGCCAAAGACACCAATAATATCACCGATATTTCAGGCAGTTTACCGAGGTCGTTTTTGCCGGAAGATACCCGGCTGTTTTGCAGAGCAATCTGATCCAGACGGTACAGAGATGATATATCACTGTACAGATTGTCGATATACTCGTCATCTACCGTCTGTCCTCTCCTGACAGATTTCACGGTGTTTTCTATCATCTGTCCCGCGGCATCTCGAAGTGATGCCGAACCTACAAATACCGGAGTGACAAAAGTGTTATCAACATTGTCGAGCAACAGCTTCGCCGCCTTGATCTTAACCTCATAGTGCTCGTTGTTGTCCTGCCCTTCCGCAGCCAGGTAATCCTGATATTCCCGTGACCCCTGCGCCTTTGACGTCACGGGCACATATCCTTCCGTCTCCGAATAGGCAATCTGAACCTCATTAGTCAGCAGATACTGCGTAAATAGCCATGATGCCATGACCTCCTGCGGATCCTCTTTGTTAAACACACACACGGAAGGACCCTGCGAAATCATCCTTGGGTGGTTTGTATCAAACTGCGGAACCGTCATGACCGCTGTCTCAAACTGCACAAGTTTATCCTCACTGATATCTATAAGCGGTGCATCTGTTCCCATCCATGTTGCACCGGCCGTAGAATCTATCGCAAAAATGCACTGCCCCGCATTTAAGAAATTGGCGGGATAGCTCGAAATCTTAAATGTGGAGAACGCACCGCTCTGTGCATGCTTCGCAATAGTCGCAAGCATATCTCCCGTTGTATCGTTAAATATCCGTATCTCTCCTATATCGGTAGAATAACCTGCCTCCCGCTGCCTTAACATTTGAATCATCATATTGTCGGTGGATTTGTAGATAAAGGGAATCATCACTTTCTGTCCGTTGACAATATAATTCCCGTCACTGTCTTTTGCCGTGGCGGCTTCTGAGACCTCCCATACAAAATCCCATGTCAGGACATCCGGAAGCGTATATCCCAATTCCTCAACATATGTTTTGTTGACGTAGCAGGCTTCCGTGGAACGCATATAGGGAAGCGCATAGTAATGACCGTTGATCACACATTCATCCAAAAAATCGGGAATAATCTCATCTGCCGCAGGAGCATCAAATTTCACTTCACTCCCGCCAAGGCCGTACCTGCTGTCAATCAGCAGCTCATCCAGAGAAACAACCTGGTTCGTGCCGGTTAGATAAGTCGCAATATGATCCGGATATGTGATACATACATTCGGCGTTGTATTGGTGGGGATATTCGTGATAACGTCGTTGTATATTTTGCCGTAATCGGTATATAGACGCAGATTCACAGCGATATTCGGATATAACTTCTCAAAATCCCTGATTGCCTGCTCATAGATTGCCGTCTGCACCTTGTTGGTATCGTTCTTAGCCCAGAATGTGATTTCATAATCCCGTGACATATCAAATTCATCGGGAATCTCAAAGGCATCAAGTCCGCCGCGCCCGTGGCATCCGGTCAGCATCGTTATACAAAGCAGAACTGATACTGCCAGCCATATTCTCATAGACCCACACCGTTTTTCTCGTAATTTCATTAACCCTTTGTTCCTCCCCTTGATACACCTTCCATGATCTTCTTTCTGAAAATCAGGAACAAAACAATCAGTGGTATTGAGATCACCACTACCGCCGCCATCATTGCCGGAATATTCTCACGTCCGAAACCGTTCTCGCGAATTTCCTGAATGCCGTTTGAGACAAGGAAATAATTCGCGTCATCGGTGATAAGTCTCGGCCATACATAGGAGTTCCAGCATTCGATTACCTTCAGGATCGTAATAGTGATCAGTGTCGGTTTCGAGATCGGTATCATCACCTTCAGCAGATATTTCAAATCGGATGTGCCGTCCACTTTCGCCGCATAATACAGACTGTCCGGTATCTGCTCAAAGTTCTCTTTCAACAGATAGAGATAAAAGACAGACGTGACGGACGGTAAGATCAATCCCGCAAACGAATTGCGCATGTTCAGGTTCGTGATCGTCATGAAGTTTGTGATAATGACCAGTTCATTCGGAATCATCATCATGGATAAAAAGATAATAAATGCAACATTTTTACCGCGAAACTCAAGTCTCGCGAAGGCAAACGCAGCGAGCGTAATCACAAACAGCATGATAAGCGTGGTGAGCAGCGTAAATACCACCGTATTTAATATATATTTACCGAGCGACACTGTGGTGAATGCATCCGCATAATTCTGCAGCGTAGGCGACAAGGTATAAAACTTCGGGATAAATTCCGAGTTATAAGCACCGTAACTTTTGACCGATGTCAAGATCATCCAGTAAAAAGGAAACAGTACAATGACCGCCCAGACAGCCAGCAGTATATAGGTAATCACACGAACCACCGTCTCACGTGTTTTTATTGATTTCTCAATTTTAGCGTAATCAGTTTTACTCCCCATCTCAATCCGCCTCTTAGTAATGAACATTCTTATTGCTGATCAGTAAATTGATACATGTGATCGTAAGCACAATGGCAAACAATATGATCGCCGCCGCCGATGCGTAGGACGGATAACCTCCGCTGTCACCGTACAGCATATCATAGACATATCCGACGATCGTATTCATCTCCGCCCCATTCAGATTTGTGCCAAACAGGGCAACCACGTCACTGTATGCCTTAAACGCACCGATAAATCCCGTGATAACAAGGTAAAAAAACATGGGCGAGATCATCGGCAATGTAATCCGCATGAATGTTCTGAATTTCGATGTGCCGTCCACCTGCGCTGCGCGATAGTATTCCGGATTGACCGACGACAATGCACTTGTCAAAATCAAAATCTTAAAAGGCATGACCACCCATATGGTATAAAAGCACAGAACAAACATCTTGGCCCAGTACGGTCCTTCAATAAAGTCCACGCTCTCCCCGCCAAACCACGTGATCATCAGATTGATCAAACCGTCGGAGTACGCTGTTTTTTTGAACAGGATCATAAACACCATGCCCACAGCCAGTGTGTTTGTCACATACGGCAGAAAGTACACGGTCTGCAAGAACTCCCTTAAGGGCTTGATAGAATTCAATCCCACAGAGATCAGCAGCGCAATCATCGTGGACAACGGTACGGTGATCACGACCAGAATAAATGTATTCTTGACTGCCTGCAAAAAATAAGGGTCGTGCAGAACATATGAATAATTGTAGGAACCTACACCAAAATAAGTCTGGGATGCGGAATTATATCCTTCTTCAAAGGAGTACACAAATACATCTATCAGAGGATATACCATAAATGCACCCAGAAAAAGAACCGCAGGCAATAAATACAGCCAACCTTTCAGACTGCCGTTAAATAATTTCTTCATCATAGTCAGCACTCCTCGAAATCGATTCTCTCTTCCGTTTCTTTATCAAAAAGGAACACCTTGCGGGGTATCAGATTAAATCTGACAACACTGCCCTCCGAGGCATGATCCGTCTGTGCACTCAGCTTATTCTCCGCGCCGATGATCGAGCGCACCGTAGGGTTCAGTGATGCCTCGTTCGTGGAAACCACACTGATATCACGTCCCATCACTTCCACACCATTCAATCTACAGCCGAACGCACCCTCTTTGCTCAGAATAAATCCCTCCGGTCTGATGCCCACAAATACCGTCTTATCCGGAACACCGCTGATCTTCAAAACCGTATCGTCACCTATATATAACCGGTTATCCCTAACCTGTCCGTCGAAAACGTTGATGGGCGGTGTGCCGAGGAATTTGGCAACAAACAAATTGGTCGGACTGTCATAGACATCCTGCGGCTTACCGATCTGCTGCACGATACCGTCCTTCATCACAACGATCATATCGGAAATGCTCATCGCCTCCTCCTGATCGTGGGTTACAAAAATTGTTGTGACTTCCGTCTCACGCTGTATTCTCCGAATCTCCTCCCGCGTCTGAATCCTCAAACGGGCGTCAAGATTGGAGAGCGGTTCATCCAGTAAGAGAACCTTCGGCATTTTCACAAGTGCACGTGCGATTGCCACACGCTGCTGTTGTCCGCCGGACAACTCTCTGGGCTTTCGGTCCATCAATTCATCAATTTGGACAAGCTTTGCAGCCTCAGAAGCCTTCTCAAGCATCTGATCCTTAGTTAATTTATCTTTTCCCTTTAGATTTTCCAATGGGAATAATATATTCTGTTTGACGGTCAGATGCGGATAGAGCGCGTAATTCTGAAACACAAGCCCAATCCCCCTGTTCTCCGGCGGAAGATCCGTGACATCGTCCTCTCCGAAAAATATCCTGCCGTCGGTCGGCTTCAAAAGACCGCTGATCAGATTGAGTACCGTACTCTTGCCGCATCCGGACGGTCCGAGCAGACCGATTAATTTACCATCGGGAATCTCAAAATCAAAATTGTTGACAGCAATCACGTCATCATGATTCTTCTTGTCACGGCTCGGAAACCTTTTCGTCAGATTCTTCAATGTAACTTCCATGTAAATACCATTAACCTTTCTGTTCTCTGCAGTATTACTCTATGTAACTATCAATAAATTCTCATCAATTCCCGGCCGCTGTCTGCCCCGCTACGGTTCCGCTGCTCCATGCCCACTGCAGATTGTAGCCGCCGCAAACGCCGTCTATATCCAATATCTCTCCCGCGAAATAAAGTCCCTCAACAATGCGCGATTCCAGAGTATCCGTCACCTCACGGCAATCGATTCCACCCGCACACACCTGAGCCTGATCAAAAGTATTGGTTTCATTCACCTTCACAGTAAAAGAATGATAAAGTTCCTCCAGTCTCTTGCGGCGGAACGGTTCAATACTCTCTGCCTTCTCCGTCTCCTTGATTTCTGCCATTTTCAAAAGAAGCAACCCCAGCTTTTTGTTGACTGACCCGGTCACAAATTGCTCCATAGTTTGTCCGCCCTGCCGTTCCCATCTTTCTGCCCAGAACCGGCTGTACGAACCGTCATCCTCACATAATTCCGGCATCAGATCAATCTTCACCGTGACGGTTTTGTGCCCCTTTAACGCATAAGCCGCCTCTCTGCTCAACTGAAAAACCGGGATACCGGAGATACCGTAATCCGTCCACTGCAATTCGCCCTGCTCGATGCGTATCGGCTGTCCATCAATATGCAACGTCAGTCTCGCATCACATCGAACACCTGCCACACGCTTGTAGAAGTCCTCTTCGCACCTAAGTGCCACAAGTGCCGGAACCGTGGGAATAATTCGATGTCCCAGCTTTTTGGCCCAAAGAAATCCATCTCCATCCGAGCCTGTCTTAGGGGCCGCCTTTCCGCCGCACG
Source organism: Lachnospiraceae bacterium (assembly GCA_022510625.1). Taxonomy (GTDB): domain Bacteria; phylum Bacillota; class Clostridia; order Lachnospirales; family Lachnospiraceae; genus UBA3282. The sequence goes on along the minus strand of JAFLTD010000004.1, from coordinate 51,143 downwards.
CAAGTATCACAGCATCATAATTCTCACTTCTTTGATCATCTGTCTCCACCGTCAATCCGTTCGATTCCACAGCAATATTGATCACCCGCTGCCCTGTATGTACACTCACCGACAGACGCTCCAATTCATAGCGCAGAACATCCAAAACCGTGGCAGCCTGACCGCTTGCAGGATAAAGATAACCGTCCCGGTCTTTAATCTGCATACCAAGCTTCGCGAAAAAATCCTTCGTCTCACGCACACCGAAGGTTTCATATATCGCATCGACGAGAGCTCTTCCGCTTCCGTAGTAGCAATCCGCCCCCATCTTTTCATTTGAAAAATTACACTTGCCGTTTCCGGTAGACAGAATCTTTTTGCCGACTCTGTCGTTTCTCTCATAAAGCGTTACCGACGCGCCCGCCTGCGCCGCCCGGATCGCGGCAGTCATGCCGGCCGCACCACCGCCGATCACAGCAATTCTCTTGCCCATACTGTCTCCATATATCGTTATAACGACGCTTGTTCTACTTTTGCGCTCATTATACCCTCAACTCGAGTAAGATTCAAGGAAATTATACACCTCCTCCTCAGTCTCCACATACTTTCCCTGTATGATTTCTGCCTGCAGCGTATCGTCAAGACTCTCCAGCAGAATATCGGTACTAATGTAAAGTGTCTTTTTGTCCTCACGATATACCACAATAAAATGATCGGCTACCATAAGATAAAACCCCGGTCCTAAATCCTGCTCCTGCTCATCCTCCTTGTCGATCTTATAGTATTTGCATACAACGACTCTGTCCTTGGAAAAAGCCGTAAGTTCTATCGTCTCAAAGCCTCGCTCAAGCTCGGAAAGCGGTGGGCTGCTGTCATAAATGTCCAATTCCGCAAGAAGACCCTCCCTGTCGAGACCGATATATTTGACCGGCATGCTCTCCTCCGTCTCATGGACCGTACCGTCCGCCAGATTCACTTCCTCTATGAGATATAATGTATCCGCAGTCACTACCGGAATGCCTCCCACGGCCGCCTCTATTACCTGCTCCTGCATTTCACCGCTTTCAGACGAATGTTGTACTACATAATTCGGAGTCTCTTTTCTTGCATATCTGTTTGGATAAAAAAATTGTTCTGCCTTCAGAGCGGAATATCCCCCAAGTCCAAGCATTATGCCAGATAATATAAGAAAAAGACTGATACGTCTTAATAGTTTCATCCTTCCTATTGCCCTTCTCACCGGATTTTCTATAATCAGTATCAGTCATTTCGCGAATTTTATGCAGTTTTCAACTTATTATATTTCTTATTTATCTGAGAACTCCAATATTCTTACCTAACATAATGAAGAAAAAACCGAGCGGTAATTTAGACAATTCCGCCTCACCTATAACTCTTAAAATCATTAAAAATGTTATGTAGAAGAACAGCCCTGCCACTACGCCGATGAGAACAGTCAGACCTCCGCCGACCGGTTCAAGCAACAGGCTGTTTGCCAATCCGACCACTACACCGGAAACTCCTGCTGCAACAGCCGGGAAAACAACACCGCCAAACCACTCCTGCCGATATTTCAAATTTCTGCTGATAAAGAAGAAATTTAACGCCGCATAAACCGCAAAAAAAATAATTTGTGAGTACACGATACCATCCGCTCCGAGATATGCCCTTTGCACAAGCAGATATGCTGCCAGCACATGAATTAATAGAGAAAGCAATGTTGTAAAAAGTAATTCCCTAATCATGTGCACTCTGTACAGGAGCTGGCCAAACAGGAAACTGAAACCGTACAGCACAATGATGGCAGTTCCTTTCTGTATCCATGAAATCACTTCTCCATTCTCACCGTCAAACAAAAATGTGACCGCCGCATTCGACAATACGGCCATATAAACTGCAATCGGAAAAACTACGATGCAGAGTCTGCGAACTGCTTTACCGATACGATCCCGCATTACACGATACTCTTCCCTCTCGTATGCACTGCTGATTCTTCCGGTCAGTGTGTGTACGCTGAGCACACCAAACGCCGCACCGACACCGATAAATACAGCAAACTTACCGTAATAATTCCCCCATAATGCCGTCTTTACTTCTCCCAATTCACGCTTATTCATACAATAGTTAAACATTCGTTGATCAATCAACATAAACACATTGGTCAAGATTGCAACCACTGCAATCGGAACACCGTTATCCAATATCATTCTCTGCATAGAATACTGTGTCTCCATCCGCTTGCTGCCATCCATTCCCAATTTACCGCGAAGTGTACCGGCATAAATAACATACATCATCAACAAGTGGATGGTGGTGATAAACTGTGAGAGCATAACACCCAACATGGCTCCCAGCGCACCGTATGCGTAAGCAAGCGCGCCGTTCTGTTTCAGCGCCGCAATCTTTAGCCCATAATCATAGAATAATCCCGAAGAAAACAGAACACAAACAACCATCGATATACTCTCGATATATTGGGAATGCGCCGTCAGCGTACCAAGTCCGTAACCATTGAAATATCCCCTGAAAGTACCAATAAAAGATGCAAAGATTATGACGGGAGCGGCCGCCATAACAGCCATACGGCTGAGCGGTTCCAATACAAGGATATCCGCAATGATACGTGAAGCCGCAACAATGGCCACAACCGCAGCGATACTGACAAAGAAATCCATAAAGAATGCTGCACGGAACACCCTTCTTGCATTTCTGTACTGTTCCCGCTTCACCCTGTAACGGATAATACCGGATATTGCATTTGTCATTGCGTAGGATGTAAAGAGTGTGATCAGGAAAAACAGTTCAAATGCAGGTGCGAACAATCCTATACCAGCATCGCCGATCACATTCATTAACGGTACTCTCATCACGAGTAAAATCGCATAGGAAATAACACCCGCAAACTGTACCAACGGATTTATAACAGCTCTGCTAATCAGACCGCCCTGAAATCTTTCTCTCTTTCGTAATCTCATAACAATACCATATCCTTTATCATGCAGCAGACCTCATTCTGCATGCACTTGCGTATTCTATATATCTCGTGTAATGCCCAGCAGCGTCAGAACAGCTTCCTGCTTTTCTTCCATAACGGCAGCCTCCTGTACATCCATATGATCATAACCGCACAGATGGAACATGCTGTGTGCTGCCAGAAAGGCAAACTCTCTGAGTACACTGTGTCCGTATTCATGTGCCTGAGACAGTACACGATCCACGGAAAGAATAATGTCTCCTAAAACCAGTTCGCCGCTGTCCGGGTCAAAGTAATCCGCCTCACTTAATTCCACCGATGCAAAATCGCCTTCATGCTCAAACGGGATGTTGGGAAATGACAGCACATCCGTCTCCTGATCCAGACCGCGGTAATCTTTGTTATATTCACGAATGCCTGCATTGTCCGTGAGAAGAAGATTGACCGTCGTCTCATAGGGACAATTTTCCATTTCCAGGACAGCATCCATAATTTGTTCCAATATTTGCTGCACATCAAACGGCAGCTCGACTTCGGTTTCATTCTCAACGTAAGAAGTCATAGTATAATTTCTCCTCAACGAATATCTTCTTCATCTCATGGATTTGTGCCAGCGAAATCTCATTTCCCCACAGCTCGTCCGTTTCCAGCTTTTTCTGGAATACCGTGTCGATCAACTGTGCATAATCCAGTTCCGCCTTAGGATCCTTCTCAAACAAATACAGAATCGAGGAAACGATACAGTCCGCAAACAACACAACAATCGTCTCCTTGGACACAATTCTCTCCGATTCATCCACATATTCCTTCAGGATTTTCTTTGTATTTGCCGGAAAATGATATTCATTACATATTGAGGACACATTCTCCCATGTGTTATCTCCCTTGAGTCTTCCGATTCTTTGATAATATGCACAAGCTTTGGCGGCGGCATCATCCAGCCCCAATCGTCTGGCAATCCGATCACTCAAATATGCTGTATGTATTGCGTGATAATATTCATCCTTGGACATCTCTTTCAGCTGCACAAGAAGAGGGAACTCCGGATCGTTAATCTCCATATATTTCTCACGGTTTCTGTGGATAACCGCAGTACTGAACATCTTGAGACTCACCAACAGAAGGATGCAGCACACGATCAGATTGATTGCAGGAATCATAAACTGCGCCACTGATAGCTGATCCTGGGCAAGCAGTATGACGTTTGCCGTCAAGCTCAGCGTCAAAATCGCCAGAGAGATAAACATGGGAATCCCTACCTTAAACTCCTCGTTCAATGTACTGAATACCAATATCCCCGCTGTCCCGCTGATAAAATACAGCCAGAAAATAGCGAAATCACCGCCGGCAAAATTAACCGACAACAACAGGCATACACTGCCCGCTGCCAGTCCCGTAATGCCGTCGCTGAACACTCCCAAAAGTACATAAATCACCAGAAAAGGCCATCCGGTCACCGGCAGATAAGGAAGGAACACCGATGCGATAAGACTGCACAGATACGCAAGTGCAAATCTCGCATACTTCCCTTCATTTCGATAAATAAAACGATGACTGATTTCTTCCATCGTAAATGCGAAGATAACAATGCCTGTCCCCGCCAGAATCATTACTGCATTGCGGATCAATGTCTCTGTGCCCTTGCCAAAGAGCAGACTCCCTGCTATTGCAATACCACCCGCAAATATAAACATCAATGCAAAAATCAATATTCTCTTAATGAATTGTTTTTTACTTTTTTCCACGATTGTAGTTCCTGCTTCTCTTCTTTAATTCACTGCGCTTTTTCTCTTTAGACTCGTAATCTTCATATGCCCTGACAATCTTCTGCACCAGCGGATGCCGCACAACGTCTTTGCTGCTCAGCTGGCAGAAAGCTATATCGTCAATCTTAGAAAGTACCTGCGTCGCTATATCCAATCCGGATTTTGTATCCGGCGCCAGATCTTTCTGTGAGGCATCACCCGTCACGACCACCTTGGAGCCAAAACCGATACGGGTCAAAAACATCTTCATCTGTGCCGGTGTCGTATTCTGTGCCTCATCCAGAATAATATAGGCATTGTCCAGTGTTCGCCCCCTCATATATGCAAGCGGCGCTACCTCGATCAGCCCCTTCTCCATATTCTTCATAAAACTCTCCGCACCCATAATCTGATATAATGCGTCGTAGAGAGGTCGTAAATACGGATCTACTTTGCTTTGAAGATCTCCGGGCAAAAACCCAAGCTTCTCACCCGCCTCAATCGCCGGTCTCGTCAGTATGATACGGCTCACCTCATTATTTTTAAAAGCTGTGATCGCCATGGCCATCGCCAGATATGTCTTTCCGGTTCCTGCCGGTCCGGTGCCGAACACAATCATATGATCCCTGATGGCATCAACATATTTCTTCTGTCCAAGGGTCTTAGGCTTAATCGGTTTGCCGCTTACAGTATGACAGATACAATCGCCGTCTATCTCCAGAAGAACGTCATCACCGCTCTCGTTCTCCATCTCTATTGCATAATTTATGCTCTGTTCTTCCAACACATTACCTCGCTCCGATAAGGTCAGCAGTTCTCTGACCACATGGGATGCCTTCGCGACCGCCTCCTTATCACCGCTGATTTTTACAGCACCGTCACGGTCCACAATCATAACATGAAGATCATCTTCTATTTTTCTGATATAGGAATCATGTCTGCCGAACAAATTCTGCATGTGCTCAACCGGCACATTTATATTAACCGTAAATTCTCCCATGTACTTACTGCCTCTCTATTCTGCAGTATTCTCTGTCGCCTCCTGTTCAGGCACATTTTCATCTTTCTTTTTATTCTGCTCCTCCGCGATCGGCTCCGTCTTTGTCGGCACAAGCATAATCGCAGGCTCCTCTAACTGCATACTGGCATTTAATACCCAATTAGTATCATTCTTTTTTATTGTAACATTTTTTTCTATAATTTGTACCCCTTTTTCCTCTAAAGTTGATATTATTTTATCCCATTCCTCCTGCATAATCGCATTCATCTCTTCTACCGTATGTTTCTGACGAACCATATCATATTCCTGAATCGTTTTTGTCCCGTAGAAAATCGGCAGATAGAGATGTTCGAGTAACCGGACCTGCTTCTTTTCTCCGCTTATATCATACTCTTCGTAATCAATTTTGCCCCACTTGAGATTCCATTCCCTGTCATTAATTCCAAGCATGAGCATCTTCTTCTGATTTCCGGAATATATCTTATCCTCATATAGAATGTCCCTTTTGACAGAAACCGATTCCACATATCGAAGCTTAATATCAGCATCAGACTCTACATACTGATACTTTCTAACCGTGGAATCCTCATTGTAAACCGGTACGGCACCACTGACCAGGACATCGCCTTTTTCTACTGTATCACCCAACGTCACCTGCGGCACACCGCTCCGTGTAATGATATAAGATATTGTCCCCGCTTTCGCCGCAATCAAATCCATTCCTTCCGTCTGCGTCAATTGACCAGATTGGTCATAATTAGGCATCTCATTTTCTTTGATATAGACGAGCAATGTAGTGCCTTTGAGCTGCACGGAAGTCCATGTAATCACATCATAATCTTCCCTGAGCGACTTCTCCAATTTCTCAATCTGAAGACCACTTTTCCTCATAGAGACACGAATATTCTTTTCTTCAAGATAATCGAGAAGTATATCCTCGGTCAGGACATAGTTCCCCTCAAATTTAATATTCCATATATACTGTGACATCAATATCCAGCAAATCATGCAGCATATAAATCCCGCAACAAAAATTTTACGGCGCTGCATTTTAGACATAAAAAAAGGCAATCCATATCTTTTCAGAACGGATGCCTTAGTTCCGGTCTTTTTAAGAAGAGGCTTTAACGCAAAAAAACCCTTCACACTTATATTCATTGTATCATAATCACCATGATTAACAATATTCCACACAAGGATATTGTGATTTCCACACAAATTGAGTAATCTCTCCGTTGAATAACCCCACACTTTGATCGTCACATACCCTTTGATATATTGTATCCAATGAAGCATTCTATCCCATCCTATCAAATATATCTGACAGTATCGATACTGCCGCTTATTTTCATATCTTCATTGGTATAATAATCGATTGAGAGCCTTTTCCCCTCAAAGCTGATTTTACAGTTCTTGCCCTGAAGTACGATAGACTCCGTGGAATACTCCAAGATTCCTTTATAGTTTTCTATATAAGCCTCACGATTTCCCGTGACCGTGACGATAGCCGCACCCAGCATCGTATCTTTCGGGAGTTTGAGCGATTCCACAATCAATTCCTTAGAATTTGATAACGCAGATAATGGTAACTTCTTACGATTCCTTCTCATAGTAAACTATATGTTTCATGCCGGAAATTGATGCCTGTATTCTTTCTGCATAAACATCGTACACACTCGCGCATATCTTCACTCCCGCACAATGCCCTTAATCAAGGCAGCGGGCTGCACTGAATGATCTAAGAAGTGATATGCCTTGAGGAACCTATCCCTCGCCGCATTCAGTTTGTCCGGATCATTGGCATGTATCGTCGCTAAAGATTCTCCCACTTTCACATGGTCTCCAACTTTCTTGTGTAGGATAAGTCCCACCGACAAATCAATCAAACTTTCTTTCGTTTCCCGTCCTCCTCCGAGAATCAATGAACAGATACCAATTTCATCACAGTCAATTTTGCTGATATAACCGTCATAGTCAGAAGTAATCTCCTCAACAATTGATGCCTTCGGCAAAAGCGAAGTATCATACACCGCATTTGGATCTCCGCCCTGCGCCTGAACAAATTCAGCCAGCTTGTTTAAAGCGCTGCCGTCTTCGATCACTTGTTTAAGTTTCCGCATTGCATCCTCTTCGTCGGATGCCGTACCTCCCGCAATAAGCATATAGGAACCCAATGTCATACATAACTTGGTAAAATCCTCCGGTCCCTCCCCACGCAGGGTTGCCACTGCCTCCTCTACCTCCAATGCATTGCCTACCGCACATCCCAGAGGCTGATCCATATCCGATACAACCGCTATAGTCTTTCTGCCTGCCATATTCCCCAGCGTTACCATCTCCTTTGCCAGAGCAAATGCATCCTCCTCTTTCTTCATGAATGCGCCGCTTCCTGTTTTCACATCCAGCACGATAGCGTCCGCTCCGGAAGCCAGTTTTTTGCTCATAATGGAGCTTGCAATCAACGACATATTGTCAACCGTTGCAGTCACATCCCGCAAAGCGTACAATTTCTTGTCGGCAGGTGCAATATCGGCAGTCTGCCCCATAATGGACACACCGATTTTGTTGACCTGATCGATGAAATGCTCTGCACTGATACCGGTACTGAATCCCTCAAAGCTTTCTAATTTGTCGATAGTTCCACCGGTGTGACCGAGACCTCTGCCGCTCATTTTGGCAATCTTGACGCCACACGCCGCGACCATGGGCGTGAGGGCAATGGATGTCTTATCACCCACACCGCCGGTAGAATGCTTATCCACCTTCGTACCCGATATAGCACTCAAATCCATCATATCTCCGCTGTGTGCCATCGCCATGGTGAGCGCCACCGTCTCATCCGCATTCATACCCTGAAAATAAATTGCCATCATCATGGCGGACATCTGATAGTCCGGAATATGATCCGCCGTATATTCCTTGATCATATACTCTATCTCTTCCCGGCTTAAAACTCCGCCGTTTCTCTTCTTCATGATAAGATCATACATTCTCATTGCCATTCTCCCATATTCACAAGTTATTTAAGATTTATCCCTTTTTCCAACAAATCCTGATAATAAGTCACACCGTTTCTTGCATCCATCTTCTTCGCAATATCTTCGGCAGTTTTATAATAAAATTCATAGAGATCAAGAATTTTGTATTGACCGTCTTCCCGATATAAGGGAAAAGAAGTATCCAGCGGAAGCTTCACCGTACTTCTTGTCCTGTTCTCTGAAAGCAATTTGAAAAAATGACTGAGGTTAAAACATATAGCGAAAGCGGAGTCAGGCTCTCGAACCTCCTGCAATTCTTTCCAGTGTTCCTTATAAAGCTTTAATGCTTTTCCGATGTCTGCATGGGCATAGCAACAGATCAGATCCTCCCATCTTTGATGCTCTCTCTGCTTTCTGGCGCTTCTTTCTATGATCCTGCAATATTTTAATGCCTCTTCCAGATTTCCCGTCTTCATATAATGATCAAGATAAATCCCCTTAAGCCGCAGCCATGCAGTGTTGTCATTTCCACAGCGAAGCGTTTGATTCTCAATATCTTTTGCCAGTTGTTCGGCTCGTTTCAGATTCCCTTTATTCAGATAAAAGCGTATTTCGGTATTGCGTTCGCAGGCCCTGCAGTCAGCGTTTCCATCCCGGGGTGTTCTCTCAAAATCATAAAAAGCCTCATCGGCTTTTTTCCGATCTATTTTGTCATAAAAGTAATATTTTTGCCGATAGTAGGGTTTCAAATTATAACCGTAGGCAATGCTTCGCCGTTTGAAATCTTCAAAGAATTTCTCACAGTCCTCCATCGGAATCTGATAAAAATCGTCACAGGCGCCCAATACCCATTTATAACACCACAGAACATGATCCAGCGAATCCGTAAAACCGTTATTAAACCGCGTAGTCGGCGTATCCGGATATTTGTCGGCAAGCGTCAAAAGCTCCGGAAACATCACCAACATATCCATATAATCCACATAGAAGGTTGATTCCTTGCATAGTTGTATTCGAAAATAGAACTGATAAGGCCTGTCATTATTGGCATCCGCCGCTTCAATTGCTGCCCGCATCGCCGAAAGCCTCGCTTTGCCATGCTCTATCTGCTCATAAGCGTTTATATACTCTTCCGGATCATACATCGGAAAGCCCCCTTTCCATCAGCCGCATAATATTGCGGTTGAGCATTCCCATTTCATTATTATGTAATACAAATCCGCCGATCTGCAATGCCTGCACATACAGGATCTCCACAAACAGCTTCCATTCTCCTTCATCATCACAGACAGCCAGCTTTTTCACCAGCGGATTATTGTAATTAAAATATAAAACAGCAGCTGTATCGGAAGGCAATTCCTCCTGAAAGGCATCCAGCATATTAAAAAACATAGAGTCAGCCTGTGACCGAGAGGACATAATCTGTCTCTTAAACAATATTTTTTCATCCATCAGATAAAAGGTAGGCTGATTATAAGGCGAAAAATACTTTATTTCGGCTCTGCAGTCATATGCCTTCAAAATACGGTTCGCAGCTTTTTGGAAAGCAAAGGCATCATCCTGATCCTCAGGCGTCAGCTCCTGCATTAAATCCTCCACATTCCACTCATCTACCACACGCACCTCAAGATCATAAACCTGCCCTAACATGCGCAGCATATCCAGCGAATGCACATAGGAAACATTTATAAGAAGCTGATCTTGTGCGAAGAAAAGCTGGGAAAGCTGTTTATATTTGGATTCCGTCGGTGCATAGACCAATGCCTCCCCGCAATTACGCAGTTCATAGCCCGTTCGGATTCCACGTGTCGTCTCAAATTCATAGTGTTCCGAAAGCACTCCAAAAAGTCTGGGCGAAGCCAGTGCCAGAGATGTTAAGGTCAGATGATGGGTATGGAAAAAATTAGTAAATACTTCGGGTGATGTCTCCGCCAGTTCAGCTATATAGGAAATCAAGCACTCTTCAATCGCATCCTGTGCCTCATTCAGCTCTTCATCGACATAAAAGCCTTCTCTGGAGGCTGTGGGTCTAAGCGACATTGCATTTACGATACATCTGGTAAAGACCGCCCAATCCGGCAGCAGCCCTTCTCCCCGCTCTGTCAGCAGCATATTTTTGAGGTAAATGCGATGCTTGCCTTTCGCGGAAGGCAATACCGGATAGTTGAGGATATATGCTACGCCGGAAACATCACCCCGCTTAGATGAGAAAGGGATACAGTCCATAAACTGCTCTTCAAACATCATCTGTCCAAACAACATCAACTCCTGCTTGTTGGTCTGACGTCCCTCCCATGGCAGATATATGGGATTAAGCTGTTCTTCCTTGCCTTTCTGCCTGATAATTACCGGGAAAGGCAGTAAAATGCCATAATAGATCAAAAGTTTACGAATGGTCTTTTTCGTAAAATAGTCCTCTTTACCTTCTTTTGCATATAAAATCACCTGCGTACCGCTTTTCGGCATTCCAGATGCCTCTTCATCATCATTAAGGGAACGGATCAAGTAGGTACCGTCCGGTCTGCCCTGCCATTCCAGTACAGGCGCCTCCTCCGATTTACATGACCTTGTAAGCATTCGTATCTCATCGGAAACCATAAAGCAGGATAATAAACCGATTCCGAAACGGCCAATGTAATCCGAACGTAATTCTCCATCCTCCAGTTCCCGCTTGGAAGACTCGCCGATAATGGCTAGGAACTGATGAATCTCTTCTTCCGTCAATCCCAATCCGTTATCCGTAAAAATTAGCTTCTGTCCTTCCTCAATTTCCAATACAATAGCTCCGTCATCTTTTCGCGCATCGGTATCCGCCGTACTAACCGCCGCATGCCATTTCCTCTTAGCGGTAATGGCATCTGCGCCATTTTGCAAAAGTTCCCGTATATAAACATCCGGACTGCTGTACAGGTGGTCTGACAGTATTTCTATCATACCTCCAAGATTTACTTGAAAACGATACTTTTCTTCACTCATATACTCTTTCCTTATACTATCTTAAATTTATTAGGTATTTGTGAAACTCATTTATTCCCGCGAGCAATGAGTCAAGCACGGGCGCTCGCGCACGTATTTGACGAATGCCGCAAGGATCTTATTTATGATAAGGTTCTTTGTTTATAATGCGATATCCTCTGTAAATCTGCTCCAATAATATTACCCTCATGAGCTGATGTGGAAAAGTCATTTTAGAAAAGCTGACCGCCAGGTCAGCCTTCTTACATATATCTTCGTGCAATCCGAGAGATCCGCCTATAACAAATTGAATATGGCTCACTCCCTGCGTCGCAAGCTTCTCTATCTGCCCGGCAAATCCTTCGGAATCATATGAATTTCCCTGAATTTCCAACGTGACAACATAAGCGTCTTCCCTGAGATACTTTAAAATACGTTCCGCTTCTTTTCTCTTAACCACCTCATCTAAAGACGTACCCGCCTTGTCCGGTGTCCTCTCATCCTCCACTTGGATAATTTCCAATTTACAGTATCGACCAAGCCGCTTCTCATACTCTGCGACAGCATCGCTGTAAAACTTCTCCTTAATCTTGCCTACTGCGATAACCGTTATCTTCATTCGCTCTCAAACAACCCCTGATAATACTCGTCCACAAAGTGCTCCAAAAGTCCTTGGTCCAGATTCATAAACTTATCGTTAATGATTTCCTTCATCTTGTCGGTCCTTTTAAAATACTTCTGTTCCTCTGACATTTCTTCCTCAAAAAGCCCACTGTCAATATGTTCTGCACTTATATTCTCTTCGCACCACTTCCTCAGCTCGGAAAGCAGGGAATCCTCTGACTGTGCCTGAATGAGCAATATCTTGGAATCACGCATGGATACAACACCAAACACGATAAAAAGTATAAATAGTGCACCCATAACGCCGCATACAAAATATCTTGTAGTTCCCGTACTCGGAAAGATCGGAATAATCCCGGTAAAGACAAGCACCACACACACAAACCCAAGTATGCCCACAAAAAAAAGTGTATATGCCGAGATACGGTTATCATCCGCCTTCGCCGCGCTGTTTCGGTAAGTACGGTATTCCACCGATTCATCCTTTCGTATGTTCTCTGTATCCTGCTCATCCTCTCCGGCGGAAAGCATGGCTTGCAAACGCGCTATTTCCTCTTGTTTTTCAAGATCGGCATCCTGCTCATCCTCGAGGTGATCTACCAATTCCACCTGACATTCTGCGCAGAGCTTGATGCCTTCTCTGTACTCGTTCTTACATATTGGACACCAAGGCATATATGTCACACTCCTTTGTATAAAGTAAAATATTGCCAAAAATTACATGCACAGCTTTATTTTATAATCATTTTATATGGATTGCAACATTTTCCTATTGTGTGCTCGTCACATTGGAGTAAACCGTTTTTGCACTGATACCGTCCAATCGCCCAATCTTGCCTGAGAGCGCACTGATGACATCCTGCGGCGCATCAACTGCCACGCTGATAATATTAATTTCTTTCTTGCGATAGGGAATCCCCATTCTGCCGATAATATATTCACCGTACTCATGCAGAAGGCGGTTCAATTGTTCCACACTCTCCTCTCTCTCCACGATAATGCCAATCAGTGCGATTCTTGTGTCCATCGCTGTTTCTCCTTTTTGCCGTTTTTCTTAATTACCCTTATCTATCAGTTTGGATTTATCTTTAACAGCTCGCGAATTCCCTGATTCTTATTCTCCGACTTGTCAATATCAAGACAAAGATTATGATCATCCTTATTGCGCCATACGGAACACTCGCCGATAGCACTCATATCCCTCCAGAGACTGAATACGCCATTGGTAACAATGCCGTCCCACTCTTGAACACTTTCTTTATAATCTACAGTGTTAGCAAACATTTCACCATCGTACAGACCGTCAGTGAAACTGCCGACTACATTCTGTATGATTCTCTCGCCGCCTTCCAGTTTAGAATTATCCACATCAAAATGCTCCGCACCCTGTCCGTTCGGCAGATCATCGGCCCATTCTCCCACATAGATGTGAGATGTGTACTTACCCATGGCATTGCGCTCACTCTTTTCGTTGATATAGAATCTGAACCATGTGCCGCCGCCGCTTCTCACACCGTTCGACCAATCACCGTAGTAATAGCTGTTATCTTCGTAAATGGCCAGCCCCTTACCGTCCGGTTTTCCGTTGCTGTTCACCTCGCCCTTATAATAATACTGATTTGTATCTTTAAGTTCCTCTGAAAGTTTGACGTAACGTTTCAGATGTGCCAGATCCCATATGGCATCATGTCTATTTTCGGCAAAGTATGGGAATGCTTCATTCAATATGTATTCCTTGCCGTAGTATACATCTGTCTCATCCTCCTCATCGATCACAACCGCAGTTTTACCGGTGTCCGCCGCTACAGATTCATATTCACTCTCACTGCTGTATTCTGTATCGGCATCCTGCCTTTCACTTTCCGTGTTCTCCTCTTTTACAAGTTCTATGGAAATCGTTTCGCCCGTCAGCCCCGACACATAATCATTCTGCTTCTGCTCATTGGCATAGTCCGCAATTTTCTGCTGTAAATCACTATCCGTACCGGCTTGTACCGACCGTCTGCCATTGGGCATAAACACTAACAGAACAACGATGCATATCAGCAGTACCGCAATAACTCCCAACAGAACAGGTGTCATATATGGTTTATGTATAAATTCATACAGTATGCCATGTTCCTGTTCACTGCTCTCATCTGTGTGATGATTCCGCTCCATTAAATTCATATACATCACCTTCTCTCATAATCCGAACATATTCTTCCTTCTGTCATAGACCAGACTTACTCGGTCGACATTTCTTAAGCTTTAGCATAATCATACATGCTATTCCTTAATAAACTGCTGTACAAATTATTAAGATTTACGTAATAATATCCCGATTATATAAGGAGAGTCCGTCATTTTGACAGACTCTCTTATCATTTGATGCACATCGAATCATTAATCCGCATGCTGAGAATTTATTTTGACAGATACTCGTCAATACCTTTTGCTGCAGCTTTACCCGCACCCATAGCCAGAATTACGGTAGCCGCTCCCGTCACGGCATCGCCGCCTGCATAAACGCCTTCCTTACTGGTCTTTCCCCTTTCCTCGTCCGCTACGATGCACTGCCACTTATTTACTTCCAGTCCTTTGGTGGTCGAAGATATGAGCGGATTCGGTGAAGTGCCAAGCGACATAATGACTGTGTCTACATCCATTGTAAACTCCGAACCCTCAATCACAACAGGGCGTCTTCTTCCGGAGGCATCGGGTTCTCCCAACTCCATCCGCACACATTTAATACCACACACCCAGCCGTTTTCATCCTCAAGAATCTCGACCGGATTGGTCAATAAATCGAAGATGATTCCTTCTTCTTTTGCGTGATGTACTTCCTCTACACGGGCAGGAAGTTCTTCCTCACTTCTGCGGTAAACAATATGGACCTCGGCACCGAGCCGCAGTGCTGTTCTCGCAGCATCCATCGCCACGTTACCGCCGCCTACGACCGCAGCCTTCTTACCCCTCATGATCGGCGTATTGGATTCTTCATCAAAAGCCTTCATCAGATTGCTTCTTGTGAGATACTCATTGGCGGAGAACACACCATTTGCCTGCTCTCCCGGGATACCCATGAATTTAGGCAATCCGGCTCCCGATCCGATAAATACTGCGGCAAAACCTTCCTCCTCCAACAACTCGTCAATCGTGACGGATTTGCCGACAACAACATTGGTCTCAATCTTAACGCCCAGTGAACGCACATTCTCAATCTCTTTGGCAACGACATCCTGCTTAGGAAGACGGAACTCCGGAATACCGTACACAAGTACACCGCCGGGCTCGTGTAACGCCTCAAATATGGTGACATCGTATCCCATTTTCGCCAGATCGCCGGCGCATGTCAATCCCGACGGCCCCGAACCGATCACTGCTACCTTTTTGTCCTTCTTCTCTTTCGCCCCATCAGGTTTTATGTTGTTCTCTCTGGCCCAATCTGCCACAAAACGCTCAAGCTTGCCAATGGAAATCGGTTCGCCTTTGATACCGCGGATACATTTACCCTCACATTGGCTTTCCTGCGGACACACTCGTCCGCATACTGCCGGAAGTGCCGACGCTTCACTGATAACCTGATAAGCTGCCTCTATGTCACCCTCTTTGACTTTCTCGATAAAACCCGGAATATTGATTGCCACGGGGCATCCTTTGATGCACTGTGCATTATTACAGTTAATACAACGTGCTGCCTCACACATTGCTTCCTCTTTATCGTAACCCAGACATACTTCTTCAAAATTCGCTGCACGTACCTTCGCATCCTGCTCACGGACAGGTACCTTTTTTAATACATCTGTTTGCATTAGTCATTACCTCCACAATTTCCGCATCCGCCGTGATGGGTATTTCCTTCCTGCGCCTTCAATAATGCTCTTCCCTCTTCTGTCTTATATATCTGCTGACGCTTCATCGCCTGATCGAAATCCACTTTATGCCCGTCGAACTCAGGGCCATCAACACATGCGAATTTCACCTCTCCATCCACTGTCAGCCGACATGCCCCACACATACCGGTACCGTCTACCATAATCGGGTTCATACTTACAATCGTGGGCAAGTCATATTTCTTAGTTGTCAAACACACAAATTTCATCATGATCATCGGACCGATTGCCACGCACACATCGTAGTTCTTGCCTTCCTCGGTAATCAGATCGTCAATCACCTTCGTCACCATACCACTTCTGCCGTAGGAACCATCATCAGTAGTTATATACAGGTTGCCGGCCACCTCTTTCATTTCATTCTCCATAATCAGCAGTTCCTTAGTCTTGGCACCGACAATCACGTCTGCGTTCACACCGTGCTCATGCAGCCATTTCACTTGCGGATAAACCGGCGCCGTGCCTAAGCCTCCCGCCACGAAAAGAATCTTCTTGCCACGTAAGCTCTCTACCTCTTCGCCCACAAATTCGGAGGGACAACCCAGGGGTCCGACAAAATCATGAAAGCTGTCACCTGTTTTCAGATTCCTCATCATCTCCGTCGCCGCACCGACCACCTGAAATACAATCGTGATAGTGCCGGCCGCTCTGTCATAATCACAGATAGTAAGAGGAATACGTTCACCGTCTTCATCCATTCTGACAATAACAAACTGACCCGGCTGACAAGCTCTTGCAACACGCGGAGCTTCAACGTCCATCAGATAGATGTTCGTGGTAAGTTCCTCAGCTTTTAATATCTTGTACATTACTACTTATCCTCCTAAATTGATATACCTGATAACCGTATATATGTATCAGCTTTCATGCTTATCGCTATGTTCACACACCTAAATAATGATATAGGAACTTTTTAATATTTGCAACAGTTTTCAATGAATAAATTGACAGGAAAGCACTGGCAAATTAATTCTTTCAGATAATAACAGCCATAAACCTGCCGTCGTCATCATATCCAAGCTGCGCGGCTTCTCCGGTATATATATTGACCAAAAACACTTTGTCGGTGCGGCTCTGCACACCGGTTCCGTCATCGTAATATTCATTGATCGTGTAATAATCGGTACCGTCATTCGTTCGTAACACAGAGCTGAACCGATAACTCAGAGTACCGCTTTGACGCTTATTATGTCCTTCTGCATCTTCCAGATATCCTGTTTCTACCAGTCGCGTAACCAGATTGGATACTGCCTGCGATGTCGGAATGGCACCCCTGAGCGTAAGCACATACGTTCTCGTCGTTATCTCACTCGACACGCCTTCATCGCTGATATTGACAAACTTAAACAGCGTCTTTCCAAGAGGCATGGGAATCGGTCCGGTATATGGAACACTGTCTACCGTCGGATCAGATTCATCGGTGGTATAATAGACTTTGCACCCCTCAATCTCTTCCACGGCAATCATCATGGGTTCTGTATATTCTCCGCTGTACAGTGCTATCTCAGGTGCACTCGGCACAGAAAGATTGATGATATATGTCTTGCTGACAATCTCACTCTCAATACCATAGTCATTTATGAAAAATGCACTGATTGTATATTCTCCCGACTCCAAAAATATAGGGGCCGTGTATATCAAGCTGTTTTTGGTAGGCTTTGTTCCGTCCATCGTATAGTAAATTGTTCCCGCCGTATTGGAACTGAGTTTAAGCGGTATCACCTCGGCATAACTTCCCTCTACATAACTGAATTCCGGCTCAAGTGCAAGATAACTCTGGAACATATTGACAATTTCAATCTCCGGACAGTTCCTTAACAGCTCGTTGATCTGGCCGTACAATCCCTGATTGGCATAGATTGTTATGATTTTATTGTAGGCCTCCTCCAAATCCTCATGCGAGAAATCTCCCCTCTCTATAATCCGGTACAGAACCTGTACAGCCAGTACATTATCCTGCTGCAAATAATAGTAATCTGCTTCCAGAAAGAGAATCTGCGCTACATCGGGATAGTCTTCATAAGCCTTCTCCAGACAGTCTATCGCCTCCGCATACGAGCCGTTGGCAGCATATTCCCTCGCCTTGCTTATCCGATAATCTATCGTCCGGACATGGTAGGCATATGCACCGTAGGAAATCAACGCCACAATCAAAATGACGATAAGACTCACTGCAACCCATATTTTTCTGCCATCCTCTGCTGTCACTGCCGGTTCCTGCAAGTCATTTTTCCCTGTCTCCTCATCTTCCCGTGATTTGGCCTGTGTGTCTTCCCCTTCCTGCAGCGCTGCAAGTGTGGACAAGGTCTCCGTTATGCTGTTTTCTATTTCCGGTTCAAAGTCGGGCACTATCTGTATTTCTTCTCCGCACTTTTCACAGATCAGATAGCCTTCCTTCAACTCGTTACCACAATGGGGACACTTCATAATCAGTTCCCTTTCTTTTCAACTTGCCTGCAAATTATCTTGAGATACCTGCCTCAACACAATTGTACATCAACATTGCTATGGTCATGGGACCAACGCCTCCCGGCACGGGTGTTATGGCGCTGCAGATTGTCGCCACATCATTATAGTCCACATCACCGCACAGTTTATTGTTCTCATTCCGATGAATACCGACATCAATCACAACGGCACCTTCTTTGACATATTCTCTTGTAATCATCTTAGGCTTGCCTATCGCCACAATCAGAATGTCTGCTCTTTTTGCCACTTCTTTCAAATTCTGAGTCTTGGAGTGGGTAACTGTCACAGTTCCGTTCTCTCTAAGAAGCAGGAGTGCCATAGGTTTGCCAACAATATTGCTTCTTCCGATCACCACACACTCTTTTCCTTCAATCGTGATACCGGAACGTTTCAACAACTGAATAATACCGGCCGGTGTACAGGACACAAATCCCGGCTGTCCAATGCAGAGTTTCCCGACACTCTGCGGATGAAAACCGTCCACATCTTTGGCCGGATCGATTGCATGAATGACCGCATCCTCATTTATATGGTCGGGAAGCGGCAGCTGTACCAATATTCCGTTGACATCCGCCTTTGCATTTAGCTCATCAATCAATTTAAGCAATTCATCCTGCGTAGTCTCCTCCGGCAGCTCATATGCCAGCGAATCAATACCGATGTATGCGCACGCTTTTTTCTTGTTACCCACATACACGCTTGAGGCAGGATCACTCCCTACCTGAATAACGGCAAGACAAATCTTTATCCCATCTTTATTCAACTTCTCAACTTTAATTTTCAATTCTTCCTTAATCGCATCGGAAATGGCTTTACCATCTATAATCTGCGGCATAATGATGTCTCCTTTTTAATGTAATAGGAAATTTATTAAAATAGCCCTGTAATCACACCGTCCTCATTCACGTCGATTCCGTAGGCCGCCGGTTTCCCCGGAAGTCCCGGCATTGTCATGACCGCTCCCGTCAGGACAACTACGAATCCGGCCCCTGCGGACACATAGACTTCCCTCACATTCATCATAAAATCTATCGGTCTGCCTAACAGCACAGGGTCATCGGAAAGAGAATACTGTGTTTTGGCCATGCAGACAGGCATATTGCCGAATCCCAGTTCCTCCAGCTTCTCAAGCTGCTTCTCTGCCGCAGGTGCATAGGCTACACCGCGTGCTCCGTAGATTTCGGATGCAATCTTCTCTATCTTCTCCTTCAGGGAGATGTTATCTTCATACAATACCTTAAAATGACTTTTTTTCTTCTCCAGTGTCTCCAGAACTTTGTTCGCAAGTTCTATACCGCCTGCGCCGCCTTTCTCCCAAACTTCGGAAACGGCAAATTCACAATCTCTTTCCCGGCAGAACTTCCGCACATACTCAATCTCTGCCTCCGTGTCGGTAACGAAAGAATTAAGCGTGACAACAATCGGCACTCCGTACTTATGCAGATTCTCAATATGTTTCTCCAGATTCACGATACCCGCCTGAAGCGCTGTCAAATTCTCATCGGACAGGTCTGCCTTGGCCACACCGCCGTTGTATTTCAATGCACGGACAGTCGCAACCAGCACTACCGCATCGGGTTTAAGTCCCGCCATACGACATTTAATATCAAAAAATTTCTCTGCGCCAAGATCAGCGCCGAATCCTGCCTCCGTGATGACGTAATCCGCCATCTTCATCGCCGCTTTTGTCGCACGAATGGAATTACAGCCGTGCGCAATATTGGCAAAGGGACCGCCGTGCACCAGCGCCGGTGTATGCTCCAGTGTCTGAATCAGATTGGGTTTCATGGCATCTTTCAAAAGGGCCGCCATCGCCCCCACCGCATTCAGATCGGATGCAGTCACGGGATTACCC
Source organism: Lachnospiraceae bacterium (assembly GCA_022510625.1). Taxonomy (GTDB): domain Bacteria; phylum Bacillota; class Clostridia; order Lachnospirales; family Lachnospiraceae; genus UBA3282. The sequence goes on along the minus strand of JAFLTD010000004.1, from coordinate 30,689 downwards.
TGATAGTTGTACGCAACAATAATCCTGCCAAGTCTTTCCTTGAGATCCGCCATGTCGGATGCAAGGCACAATATTGCCATAATCTCAGAAGCCACCGTGATAACGAAATGATCCTCCCGCACAACACCATCCGTCTTTGCGCCGAGTCCCACGACAACATTGCGCAGCACACGGTCATTCATGTCCAGACAGCGTTTCCAAACAACTTGTCTCGGATCGATTCCAAGTTCGTTTCCCTGCTGGATATGATTATCCAGCAGCGCTGCCAAAAGATTGTTGGCAGATGTGATGGCATGGAAATCTCCGGTAAAGTGAAGATTCAAGTCTTCCATAGGTACCACCTGCGCATAACCACCGCCGGCAGCACCGCCTTTGATTCCGAAGCACGGACCCAATGAAGGCTCTCTGAGCGCAATGACAGCCTTTTTACCCAAGGCCCCGAACGCCTGACCGAGCCCCACGCTCGTTGTTGTCTTACCTTCTCCCGCAGGTGTGGGATTAATGGCCGTCACAAGAATCAATTTGCCGTCGGAATTCTTGCCGATGCGCTCTATGTATTCATCAGAGATTTTCGCCTTATACTTACCGTACAATTCCAAATCATCCGGCTCTATCCCGATTCTTCCTGCCACATCTACAATATTATCCAATACCGCTTCCTGAGCAATCTCAATATCTGTCTTCAAGCCCGCGCCCATCCTTTCCTCTAAATTGTTTCTTCTATAAACCTCTCAAACTCATCCGCACTCATTAAAACTTTACGCGGTTTCGTACCTTCTTCCTCTCCGACAACCCCCGCTTCACACAGTTGGTCCATGATGCGGGCAGCTCTGTTAAAACCAATCTTAAAGACACGCTGCAGCATACCGATAGAGGCTTTGTCCTTCTCGATAATAAATCTGCCAGCTTCCGCAAAATACTGATCATACTCGGAGCCACCGTCCCCCGAAGGTGATGCGCCTCCTCCTAAAGTGCCTCCCATGCTCATAATCTTACTTTCGACGTCATCGCTGTACACATTGCCGACAGCCTGATTTTTGAGGAAGTCAACGACATCCGCCACCTCTCTGTCCGACACAAAAGCGCCCTGAATACGCGCCGGTTTCGGATAACCCTGCGGATAGAAGAGCATATCACCTTTGCCGAGCAGTTTCTCCGCACCGACCATATCCAGAATCGTGCGGGAATCCACACCGCTGGATACGGCAAACGCCACACGACTGGGCATGTTCGCCTTGATCAGCCCCGTAATGACATCCACAGACGGTCTCTGTGTCGCTATAATCAGGTGGATACCACAGGCTCTGGCAAGCTGAGCGAGACGACAAATGGACTCCTCCACCTCTCCCGGTGACACCATCATCAAATCTGCCAGCTCGTCCACGATAATCAGAATCTGTGGCAATTTCTCCGGCGCTTCCGGATCTCCCGATTCGCGCATGTTCTCAACCTTTTTATTGTATCCTTGGAGATCACGGACATTGAAATCCGCAAATTTCTTATAACGTTCCGTCATCTCAGCCACACCCCAGTGCAGAGCCGCCGCCGCTTTCTTAGGATCCGTCACAACGGGTATCAATAGGTGCGGTATACCGTTATAGACACTCAACTCCACCACCTTCGGATCAATCATAATCATCTTCACATCCTCAGGATTTGCTTTATATAAAATGCCCATAATGATAGTATTGATGCAGACCGATTTGCCCGAACCGGTAGCCCCGGCAATGAGCATATGCGGCATTTTGGCAATATCAGCCATAACGATCTTGCCGCCGATATCTTTACCGACCGCAAACACCAGATTGGATTTGAAATCCTTGAACTCCTGAGATTCCACTAAATCCCTGAACGCTACGGCCGTGTTCTCCTTATTCGGCACTTCAATGCCCACCGCTGCCTTGCCGGGAATCGGAGCTTCTATCCGGATATCCGTGGCTGCCAGATTCAATTTGATATCATCGGCAAGGCTCACAATCTTGCTGACTTTAACACCCAATTCCGGCTGTAATTCATAGCGGGTTACGGATGGGCCCTGACTGATATCCGTAACAGTCACTTTCACGCCAAAAGTATCGAGTGTCTGACGAAGACGTTCAGCCGTCTCTTTCAATTCCCTGGCGGAATTACCGCCGTTTTTGCCGCTTCCCTTCTTCAAAAGAGTAAGCGGCGGGATCCTGTACGGTCTTGCTGCCTTAGACAACCTGTCCGTAGTCTGTCTTCCGGCCTCCGCATGATCCGCCGTGTCCGACACATTTCTCTCCGCATTCTTGTATGCTGTCACACGTTCTCTGCCGGCAGTAGGTGTCATGGTATTCCCTGTCACAAACTCCTGCCCGTAACCTACCGTTACACCGTCTTTATGTATCATGGGTTCCGCGCTGTAATCATCCCGCTCCGCCTCATCTGACGTTCCATGCACCCGAATCTCATTTAGTGCATCTGACTCGTTCTCTATATAATGATAAGAATGCGCCTCCCGTTCCGGACGATACCCTGCTTCCGCGTCTGTCTCTTCAGGCGATATATCCAACATGATTTCATGAATGTCATCACGTGCTTTCTCTGCACTCTCTTTCTCTGTGCCTTTATCGAGAGCCGTGTCTATCATGACACCGCTCACTTTCTTATCCATGCGGAGAATTTTCTCATTCTCCAGTTCCTCTTCTTTCTGCCTGCGCCGTTCTTTATCCTGAGCACGCTTTTCCTCCATGGCAAGCTGCCGTTCTCTGGCACGTTCCCTGCGATATGCGGCATCCTCCACGGACATTTCGTACATTCTCCTGCCCTGACGCTTTACACCGCCGATAAAAGATTTCTCCGTGACGATCACCATGCAGATAATACCGACAACAAGAATCAGCAGCACCGTCCCTACCATTTCCAAGTACTTGTAAGACAGATAGACGAGGGAACCCGCAATAATACCTCCCCCGTTATGGTTCTCGCTGCACCGTACATATATTTCCTTAATCTGATAGCCTTCCGCTTGCGCCAAATCCGCACTGAACAATTCACAGACCATGCCGATCAGAAAAAACAAAACAACACCCGAAACAATTTTTCTGGTCGCAATATTGTTGCCTATATTGGACATTCCGAAAGCAACGGCAAGGAAAAATATGATCGGTGCAATATACGCCGGTAGTCCAAACAATCCGAACATAAAACTGCTGACTGCATTGCCGATACTTCCGACAACCCCAAAATTACAGAGAAAAAGGACAATTGCAAGCGCAAGAAAAACAATCAGCAATATTTCGTTACGGATTGCAATATCCATCGGCTCCGACTGCGACGATCTTCCGCCGGCATTTTGCTGTCTCGTCTGTGTCTGCCTGCTTCTGTTTGTATTCTTATTTGAAGATGCCGCACTCTTTCTTGCAGATGAACGGTCTCCTCCCTGACCTGATGCCATGACAAACGCCTCCTGAGCATACTCCATTCGATAATATGACTCAATATAGTATATCATTTTCATTTTCGCTTGTCATCCCTTATTTTGTATCTGCAATTTTTTTATCTACCATATCATGGAGTTTTGCCACTGCATCTTGTATTCCACCCACCTGACAGATAATACCTTCCTCCACCGCTTCACTGCCCACGAGAATGGTTCCTACATCTTTTGTCAACACACCCGTCTCCATCATCAGTTCTTCCAGTCTTGATTTGGAGATTTTACAGTGTGTGCAGACAAATCCCGTGATGCGATTCTGAATCTGTCTGAAATAGTCAAAGGTCTGCTGTACCCCGATTACCATTCCGTTTAGGCGTACAGGGTGAATGACCATCGTCCCTGTCGGTACGATATAAGAGTAATCCGTACTGACGGCGATCGGAACACCTATGGAGTGGCTTCCCCCAAGTACAAGTGATACTGTAGGTTTACTCAGTGACGCAATCATCTCGGCGATGGCAAGCCCCGCCTCCACATCGCCTCCCATGGTGTTTAGGAGAATCAACACGCCGTCTATGTCCTTACTGTCCTCTATCGCTGCCAGCTGCGGCAAGATATGCTCATATTTTGTCGTTTTGGATGTACTGCTCAAATTATCATGGCCTTCAATTTCCCCGATGATCGAGATCAGATGAATCTTGTGATGCGCCTCGTTCTCATCCAATGTGATCTGTCCTGTCTCTCCGATGCGCTCATCCTGATGTTTCTCTTTGTCCCGTTGTTTCGCCTGCTCCTCCCGCTTTTCTTCGTTAGTGCCTCCGTTATTCTTATTTTGCTTATTCTCTTTATTGTGTTGACCGCTGTTTTTATTATTGTCTTTATTACCCATTGAAAACCTCCGACTTACATTTGACAGAATGTTTAAACATTCATATAAAAAGGAAAGAGAACCACATTTTGTGATTCTCTGTTAGTTTGCGTTATCCTTTAATATTTATACATGACAAACACCGGACAAATATACACTACTGTATATCAAAATCATCATTATCCGGGACAAATAGATCGTATTTCATATCTTCCTCTGCCACGTCATACTGATAATCCATCTCTTTTGCAACATGCTTCTTGGGAAGCGGCAGCGGATTTTCTATGAAACGGGGTTGCGGCGTTTGCACATCCATTACACCGGACTCTCGTACCCCTGTAATCTGCACTGCGCCTGCGGACTGTTCCGCCCTCTCTGCCGCCGTGTTGATCTCCTTGATCACTGCCTGCATCACTTTGGTCCTCCCACCGAAGAGACAGTTCTGCAACCCAAGTCCTGCAAGCACAGTCCATATATATAAAGACAAAACAACAAATCCGTGTTCCCCCGACATCGCCAAAGGCGTTGGAGCCACAACAAGGCAAAGTATAATCCACGGCATGTAATTCTGCTCTTTCCCGCTTCTAAAAAACTCAAAGACCAGAAATGACGCAGGAACAATCAACAGACCAATTATATAAACATCCTTAAAATACGGTTGAATATTCGTGAACGGATCGCTGTACTTTAAAGACATCCATAACCTATCCGTAACATCGGCAATGAACCGGGTACCCTTCACATAAGCTGCCGCATACATGGCTCCGTGCCATACTGCCACACAGGAGATACAGGAACTTATAATGACCGCTGCATTCATGCCTTTTGAATAATTATAGTAAACGGCCGCTTCAAACTCAATCTTTTTGCCCACTGCGGCAATAATCATCACCGCAAGCAGGGAAAAACCCGTCAGGTCAAAATAGGCAAGTACACCAATCAATACCCCCATTGCCACTGCGCCGCAGATTGTCAACGGTCTGCTGATGTCATCGGCACAGTAACTTTTCACAAAACTGACCCCGGCAAACATCACGAACATATAAAGCACAAAATAGAGCCACTCCGGACCAAAAACAGTAAGCATATCAAGACAGCATAGAGAACATGCCAGATATAAAAAAGCGATACACGCCGGTAACCTCCTTGCCAATTTACGTGTCACCGCATACGCAAGCACCAAGCCTGTAATCTGAAGGAAAATCTGCAAATAAACTGCCGAGGTGACTTTATTCCCCAGAAAAGACAATACTGCGGAAAGCAACACTACATACAGATCGTTTAGACCATAGTCCGTCGGTGAAATGTCACTCTGCTCCGTCACCATAGCCATATCATAATACTCCATGCTTTGCCCGCTTACGATAGCACGTACAGGGCGTATGTGGTCTTTCATATTCCATATATGCATAAAATCATACAGACGACCGGCTCTTAACCCCAGTCCCAACACCAAAATAAATACAAATAATACACTGACCGCAATTCGCACCGTGCGCTCTTTCCATACATATTTCTTCCTGATACGAACAGCAATTCCTCTGATGATCCAGTACATACAAACCGATGCCGGAATGACCGACAATCCGGATATCAACAGCAAAGTCCCTTTAAGACCTGTAAAATGTTGCATCCAAACCACACCGTCAACCGACAGCAATATAATGCAAAGTGCGGTAAACAAAAACCATATTACCCAGCTAAACCACGTTCTACGATAAATCATAATCCGTTGTCCTTTTGATCAGATTTTGGACAGTGCCTGCTCCAAATCCGCAATAATGTCATCTATATGTTCGATACCGACGGAAAGCCTGATCATTTCAGGTGCAACTCCCGCCTCTTTCAACTGTTCTTCGTTCATCTGTCTGTGTGTATGGCTGGCGGGATGAAGTACGCTCGTTCTCGCATCCGCAACATGTGTCACAATGGCAGCAAGCTCAAGATAATCCATCATTTTAGCTGACGCCTCCCTGCCCCCTTTTAGGCCGAACGAGATAACACCGCAAGTTCCGTTAGGCATGTATTTCTGTGCCAGATCATAGTATTTATTGCTCTTAAGTCCGGGGTAATTGACCCACGCAACCTTGTCATGCTGTTCCAGATATTCTGCCGTCTTCTGCGCATTATAACAATGCCGCTCTACACGCAGGGGCAGAGTCTCCAGACCTATATTCAGCAAAAAAGCATTCTGAGGCGCCTGCATTGATCCCAAATCCCTCATTAGCTGACTTGTAGCTTTGGTAATGTAGGCGGCTTTGCCGAATTTCTCGGTATAGATAATACCGTGATATGACTCATCCGGCGTACAAAGTCCCGGGAATTTGTCGGGAGAAGCGCTCCAGTCAAAATTGCCGGAATCCACAATACAGCCTCCAAGCGATACGGCATGTCCGTCCATATACTTTGTCGTGGAATGGATCACAATGTCCGCTCCCCACGTGAAGGGATTGCAGTTGATCGGTGTTGCAAAGGTGTTATCCACGATAAGAGGCACCTGATGGTCATGGGCGGCTTTTGCGAACTTCTCGATATCCAGCACAACAAGCGCGGGATTTGCAATCGTCTCCGCAAAGACACATTTTGTATTGGGTCTGAAAGCCCCGGCCAGTTCTTCTAAAGAGGCATCGGGATCAACAATTGTACATTCGATTCCCATCTTTTTCATGGTACAGGTTATAAGATTAAACGTTCCACCATATACCGTAGATGAAAGTACTATGTGATCTCCCGCCTCGCATATATTCAGGATCGCATAATGGGTGGCCGCCTGTCCCGAAGAAGTCAGCATAGCCGCCACGCCGCCTTCCAGCTCACATATTTTGGCCGCCACACAGTCATTGGTGGGATTTTGCAGCCTGCTGTAGAAATAGCCGCTCTCCTCCAAATCAAAAAGTCTCCCCATAAACTCAGAGGACTCATACTTAAATGTGGTACTCTGATAAATCGGCAATACACGTGGCTCTCCGTTCTTCGGCTGCCATCCCGACTGAATACATATTGTTTCTTTCCTATATTTTCTTTCCATAATCACTCATCCCAATTATGATATACCGCCTGCACGTCATCGTCTTCTTCCAGAAGATCAAGCGTTTTCTGCATATTCTTGATTGCAGTCTCATCCGTCAGTTCCACCCAGTTCTGCGGTATCATCGTCACTTCAGATGAAACGGCGATGATTCCGGCTTCCTTTAAGGCGGCATCCACTTCGCTCCACTGGTCGGGGTCTGTATAAACCTCATAGCTGTCCTCCTCCTCGGAGAAATCTTCCGCACCCGCATCTAGTGCCAGCATCATAAGGTCGTCCGCCTCCATATCACATTCTTCCTTGTCGATAATAATCAGTCCCTTTTTATCGAACATAAATGAGACGCAACCGGGCGTACCCACATTGCCCTGCCCTTTTGTGAAAGCACTTCTGACATTTGCCGCCGTTCTGTTGGGGTTATCGGTCAGCGCATCTACAATGACTGCAATACCGTTCGGTCCGTACCCTTCGTAGGTCACATACTTATAGTTGACATTACCGCCCTCTCCGGCCGCCTTCTTGATGCCTCTCTCTATTGTGTCGTTGGGCATATTGTTGGCCTTTGCTTTGGCAATGACCTGCGCCAGTTTAAAATTGTTGGACGGATCGGGTCCGCCGTCTTTAACCGCAACCGCTATTTCGCGCCCGATAATCGTAAAGATCTTACCCTTGGCAGCATCGTTCTTTTCCTTCTTGTGTTTGATGTTTGCAAACTTTGAATGTCCTGACATCTCTCTTTCTCCTTTATCTTATAATAAATGTCCTTCTTTACTCAGATTCTTCCTTTTCCTGTTTGGCCCGTGCAAGTATAGTCTGAATCATGCGATCCTTGACTTCCAATATGCGGAATATATATCCCGCGTATTCAAACTCAAAATCTTCTCCCTCCTCCGGGATGTGCTCCAGTCTGGAAATCACAAATCCGTTAACAGTGTCAAAAGGCTCTTCCTCAAAGCTGACGTGCAGCTGTTCCTCCAGCTCATCCAGCGGCATCTTGCCCTGAATCACATAGCCGTCCGCCCCGCTCTTACTGATGTAGGTTGCCTCCTCATCGTACTCATCCTCTATATTGCCGACAATCTCCTCCAGAATGTCCTCCAGCGCTACAAGCCCTGCGGTCTGACCGTATTCATCGATCACAATGACCATCTGAATCTTCTCTGTCTGCATCACCCGAAACAGATCGTCGATCTTTCGCTTCTCCGTGATGAATCTGGGCTCTCTGAGCAAACCTTTGATTTTGCCGATAGGCTTGTTCTTCATCTTTTCATTCATCTGCATGCGCATAACGTCTTTCAGATGCAGAATCCCCACAATGTGGTCTATGGTGCCGTCATAGACCGGGAAACGGCTGTTGTGCGCATCAACGATAAATGCCGCAGCCTCCTGCAGCGTCATGGTACATTCGATTCCGATCATGTTATTGCGGTTGATCATGATGTCCTTGGCTTCCTTATCGCCATACTCAAATATATTATTGATCATCTCCGCTTCGTTTGCCTCAAGGATACCCTGCTCATGCCCTACACTGACCATGGACAGAATCTCCTCCTCCGTCACGTCGGATTTATCTCCCGAGACATGTATTCCGAACAATCTTAATATGCCGTTCGCCGTAGCGGAGATCAATGTCGCCAGCGGCACAACGATACACACATAATAATAGACCGGTGTGATAGACCAATATATCCATCTCTCCGGATTGCGCGATGCGGCCTTCCTCGGTATCGATATACCGAAAGTCACAATTATGTATAATAAAAACAGCGTGACCAGTATTGCCGTGATAATGGCAAACAGACTGACTTGCCAACCGGCCGGTTCGGCAATATTGTAAATCGCTGCACGATAGACTATGTATCCTGAATAAGTATTCAGCCGATATAAGCACAATGCACCGAGCAAAAGATTGACAGTTACTACGCCAAGTTGTATCGCACTGTTGTACTGTGCCTGATTCTCAGTCAGGTAAACAAGTTTTATTTGTTTAGCGCCGCTTCGGCCCGATTCCTCTCCTTCCGCACCCTCCATCTCCGCACCTCTCATGTGCCGTAATGCAGAGTCAAAACCATTAAACAACATTTCCATGAGCAGTAATATGACAAACCATATGATACTGCCCGCGACACCGTCATCCATTTTATCAGATTCCTTCCTTCACCAATATATATTCTCTATTTCTATAAATATAGCAAGGAATGTAATGAGTGTCAAATTTCGGTCAGCCTTATGTATTTAACTCGAGGCTGACCATCAATCCATTATTAACCACCTGCATGATATCCTGATCAAGATGACATATTCTGTCTTTCAGACGCTTTTTATCTATTGTTCTGAGCTGTTCCAGAAGGATGACGGAATCTTTCACCATATCATACTTACTGGCATTTAATTCGATATGCGTGGGCAGTTTTGCCTTATTCATCTTAGAGGTGATTGCAGCACAGATAACAGTCGGGCTGTGTTTGTTTCCGACATCATTCTGTATAATCAGGACCGGTCTGATACCTCCCTGTTCGGAACCGATCACCGGTCTTAAGTCTGCATAATAGATATCTCCTCTTCTCATTATCACACACTTCCTTATACGAATATTTGCATCAATAGTATTGCCGTTTTCTCTAAGGGTATACATGATAATTTATTCTAACCGAGTTTGCGGAATTTGCCGTTAGGCATACTCATGAGCAATATCCCGCAATTGAGCGTAGCTCAATTTTCTAACGATAGTCATCGAAATAATCTTTAGTCTCCGTAATCTGACCGTTCTTTATATAAACTCTGGGAACTCTTTTCCCGAGATCACATGCGAGCTCATAGTTAAATCTGCCCGAAATTTCCCCCAGTTCCTCCATTGTAATCTGTCGTTCACCGTCCGTACCGATCAGTGTCACCTCATCTCCCTCGGTCGCCTCCGGTACCTCATCTACACTGACCATAAACTGGTCCATGCACACTCTGCCGAGAATCGGCACTTTCCTGCCGCGGATCAACACATATCCTTTGTTTGACAGTCCTCTCGGATAACCGTCACCGTAACCAACAGGGATTGTTGCCACTTTCATTTTCTTCGGTGTAACATAGGTGCCGCCGTAACTTATCGCCACTCCTTCATTCACTTCCTTGATATATACAATATGACTTTTAAGGGATAAAGCCGGCTTCAATTCCACTATATTACGCGATACCTGCTCAGACGGCCACAATCCGTACAATGTAATACCCGCACGCACAACATCCATGTTCGCCTCGGGCAATTCCACGATGCCTGCGCTGTTGGAACAATGTTTGATGGGAATATGACAGTCCAATTGTTTCTCCGCACGTGACACGAAATCCCGAAACAGTTTGAGCTGTGCTCTTACCATGGTTTTATCTGTTTCATCCGCTCTGGCAAAATGCGTAAACATTCCCTCAAGCTCAACACCCTCCGCATGCAGCACTTTATCTGTAAACGCGATGCCGCTGTCATCCGGCTTAATTCCAACTCTTGTCATCCCTGTATCGACCTTCACATGCACCTTGATAGGTTTGCCGATTCTATGTGCGCATTCCGACAGTTCTCTGATGGTATCTTCCCGAAACACTGCCAAACGTATATCATATCGTATCAGGTCTTCGTATGCGTATGGAAAACTATATCCAAGAATCAGTATCGGTTTACACAATCCTGCACGACGTAAAATTATTGCCTCCTCCGCAGTGGCGACTGCATAGCCGAACACAAAATCCATCTTCTCCATCTCACGCCCGATCTGCACCGCACCATGACCGTATCCGTCCGTCTTAATCACACCGATTATCTTCGTATTCTCGGACATATTTCCGTGCATTTGCTCTAAATTATGGCAGACGGCATCTAAATCTATGAAAGCACAAACTCTTTGGTAATTCTCTAGCATGATCTCTTCTCCGTTTCATTGCGTTGTACCGCTTCCTGCTGCATCTGAATTACATCCCTGATCCGGTCTATGATGTCTGTTGCTGTCATGGAGATCTCTGTCTCCCGCTCAGCCGCAAGGTCACCCGCGATACCGTGGAGATATACACCTGACACCGCAGCATCCGTTCCCGTCATCTTCTGTGCGACAAGCGCCGCTATCATACCTGCCAGCACATCTCCCGAGCCTGCCGTCGCCATACCGGCGTTCCCAGTTGTATTGATATATCCCCGTTCTTCGCCATGCCATACTACCACGGTACGTGCATCCTTACAAACAACAACGCAATGCAGTCTGTTGCTCAGATCTATCGGATATTCTGTTATATGATCTCTCACCTCTGCAACGCTGCTCCCATACAATTTCGCAAACTCACCCAAATGAGGTGTGAGAATAATCGTTCTGCCCTGTCTGCCACAATCCGCTACAGCCTCCTGCATCTCTATGTGTTGTGCCATAAGGTTCAGTGCATCCGCATCCACCACAAGCGGCAGTTTGCTCTCCGATATGCTGAACCGAAGCAGATTATAAGCTCTCTTTCCCATACCGATACCCGGACCGATCAGGATGCAGTCCGCCCACGCCTCCGCCTCTTTCAGTTCTTGCATAAATACCGCATCCGCCTCGTCTAACATACTATCCTCGGATATGGCATCCCCATGATAAGTGAGCAGCATCGCCTCAGGAACAAACTGCAATAACGCCTCTCTGTTCTCTTCGGCCGTTACTATTTTAATCATGCCCGTTCCCATGCGAAAAGCACTTTTCGCCGCCATCATTGCGGCACCCGCTATTTTATCACTACCTACAATCATCAGAGCTTTACCGAAAGACCCTTTGTTTCCGTCCGGTCTCCGCACCGGAAGAACTTTGCTGTCCGATCCGATATGTGTAAACCAATATGGCTCTGCCCCAAGGAAGCTGTGCTCATCTATCCCCATTCGGCGACAGACAAGTATACCCACATGACCGGCACCCGGATACAGCACATGCCCCATCTTGCGGAATCCGTAGGTTACCGTCATATCGGCATGCACGGCACACCCCATGACTTCGCCGGTATCCGTCCGAATACCCGACGGAATATCCACACTGCACACATAGGCGCCGCACCCATTAATCCATTCGATGGCATCCCGGCAGACACCTTCTACCGGTCTTGTTATACCGATTCCCAATATCGCATCTATCACTATATCATATTCACGATCTTGAATTGTGCTAAAAATCTGCATCCCGTACGCACCAAGAATATTAATCTGTCTTGCCGTTTCCTCAGTACATTTTTTCTCATCGCCAAGCAATACACAGGTGACCTCATATCCTTTCAGCATCAAAAGCCGCCCGATTGCCAAACCGTCACCACCGTTGTTCCCACATCCCGCTGCGACGAGAACCCTGCTCGGACACAGACCACGCACCCGCTCAATTTCCTCCACTGTTACAAGTGCCGCCCGCTCCATGAGAAGAAGGGACGGTATGAGATACTTTTCTATTGTATTGTTGTCACAGCGCTTCATCTCTGAAGCCGTCACTATATATTGCTCCATTTCACCCTCCTATCATGCATCTTCTTAATCCGTAAAAGAAGCGTCAAAACCTCACGATTTTGACGCATTCTCATCATTCATACTCTGCTCGTTCACCGACTCTTCGCTCTTTATCGGCGCGTCATTAGCTTCCTTTGCCTCTTGTGTTTCTTTTTTCCCTTGTGTTTCTCTTGACACCTTTGCTTCCTTTGCCTCTTGTGCCTTCTGATACTTCTCCTCGGGATCATAATGCATATCGAACAACTCTATAACGTCCGACCCGAAAATATCGTGCATGTAGGAATATAACTGATGTATTTTAGCCTCTTTTTCCTGCTTGCGAATAATCTTCTTCTTCAATTCTCTCCGGACTTTGCCGATCCATTCCTCTATCTCGCTCAGTTCTTCCGTACTTTTGGCCAGTTTCCGGTAACATATTTCCATCGTGGCAACCATCAGTTTTCTGTTGATCCAATTGATCTGCCTCGGCAGCTCAACCATCTCCTCCTCATTGGCATCCAATTTCTCATTACACTCCTGAAGAAGTCGCTTGCACTCATCCTGCTTCTTCGCCAATCTCTTGGAAGAAGGATCATGCACAAGTTCGTCCGCGAGAACTACAATCTCATCCATTAATTTTTTCTTGAGTTTCTTGATTTCTCTGTTCTCATCGCTGACTTTACTCTGGCGTTTGATCAGATCATTCATTTCACTCTCCATACGCTTGATTTCAGCCGTGTGTTCACTCTCGGTAAAAAGCTGATACCACTTATTATCCAGCGTCAATATCGGAATTTTCTTACCTATCAGCGCATGTTCAAACTCTTCATCTGTTTTTGACATACCACGATACCTCTCTGATACAAGTCCTACCTCAAAATTTTCTATCACTTATTCATCATGCGATGCCAGATTATATGACAGCTTCATCAAACTGTCCGAAAGATGAACATTTTCCACCTGTATATTCTCCGGCACATGCAGATCGACATGTGCAAAATTCCAAAATCCTTTTATCCCGTAGGAGACAAGCTGTTCTGCCACCTCCACCGCACTGCTCTTCGGAATGGTAAGCACCGCAATGTCAATGTCATTCTCCTTCACAAATCTCTCGATTTCCTGCATAGGGCGCACCGTGATTCCCCGTATCTGCGTGCCGTGAATCTTTTCGTTGATATCAAAGATCCCTCTGAATATGAAACCCCTTCGTTCAAAATTCATATAATTGACAAGTGCCTGCCCCAAATGCCCAGCTCCTACAATAATCAGATTGTGTTCCTTGTGCAGTCCCAAAATTTTACCGATCTCGTCATAAAGATAATCCACATTGTATCCGTATCCCTGCTGACCGAAACCTCCAAAATTATTCAGATCCTGGCGGATTTGAGATGCGGTCACCCGCATAATATCGCTCAATTCCTGAGATGAAACCCTCTCGATCCCCTCATCCTGCAATTCACCGAGATACCTGAAATACCTCGGCAATCGGCTAATAACAGCTTGTGAAATTTCTTTTTCTTCCACTGTACTGTCACCCCCAGCATTATAATATTTTAAGTATACATCCGTGTTAAAAAACTGTCAAACAAGTTGACAGTCCCGTCGTCTGACTGTAAACTGATTGTTGTTTGGAAGCAAAACATCAGAAAGGCATTACACGATATATTATGATACTCTCTGTAAGCAATATAGATAAATCATTCAATGAAATACCCATACTACAGAATGTGTCTTTTCACATCGAGGATAACGAAAAAGCTGCTATTGTTGGCATTAACGGTGCAGGTAAGTCCACCCTGCTGCGCATTATCATGGGTGAACTGCCCGCTGACAATGGCGTCGTGACTGTATCCCGCGACAAGACCATCGGCTACCTGTCGCAGCAGGAAGCCGTGTCCGGCGAAAATACAATCTACGATGAACTGTTGTGCGTAAAGCAGGATATCATTGACCTGGAACGTAAAATGCGCTCTGTCGAAATGCAGATGAAGACTTCTTCCGAAGATACACTGAAACAGCTGATGGATACATATTCTTCTCTGACCCATTCTTTTGAATCCGCCAACGGTTACGCTTATAAGAGCGAATTGACCGGTGTATTAAAAGGGTTGGGATTTGCGGAAAAAGAATTTACAAGATTGGTTTCCACCCTTTCCGGGGGTCAGAAAACCCGCGTCGCGCTGGGCAAACTGCTTCTTTTAAAGCCAGACTTGATCATTCTGGACGAACCAACAAACCATCTGGACATGTCTTCCATAACATGGCTGGAAACATATTTGCGAAGTTACAAAGGTGCTGTAATTATCGTATCCCACGACCGCTATTTTCTTGATAGAATCGCCACGAAAATTATCGAGATCGACAATACGAAATGCTCTGTTTTTGCGGGCAACTACACCGATTACGCTGCCAAGAAGGAACTGGCTCGTGCGGCACAATACAACGCCTACATGAGGCAGCAGCAGGAAATCAAACATCAGGAAGAAGTGATCGAAAAACTGAAATCTTTCAATCGCGAGAAATCCATTCGTCGTGCTGAGAGTCGCGAAAAAATGCTCGATAAGATCGACTTGATAGAGAAGCCTACTGAGATTCACGCCGACATGCATCTGAAGCTGGAGCCCAGATTTGCCAGCGGTAATGACGTACTGCATGCAGAGGAATTGTCTAAATCTTTTGGTTCTCTCACGCTGTTTGAACATCTCGGATTCGACATCAAGAAAGGGGAACATGTTGCGATCATCGGTGATAACGGAACGGGTAAGACTACCATCCTAAAGATAATCAACGAGCTCCTTTTTCCCGACACCGGTGAGATACGCCTGGGAACCAACGTAGAAATCGGATACTACGATCAGGAACATCATGTCCTGCACATGGATAAAACACTGTTTGAAGAGATATCCGATGAGTACCCTACTCTCACAAACACGGAGATACGCAATACCCTCGCCGCTTTTCTATTCACCGGTGAAGATGTCTTTAAACAGATTAAGACCTTGAGCGGCGGTGAGCGCGGACGCGTATCACTTGCTAAACTAATGCTTTCCAAGGCCAATTTCCTCATCCTGGATGAGCCTACGAACCACTTGGATATTATGTCCAAAGAAATTCTGGAAGATGCCCTAAACGCATACACAGGCACGATCCTGTATGTGTCCCATGACCGCTATTTTATCAACAAGACTGCGACGAGAATTCTTGATCTGAACCGCAAGGTACTGACGAACTATCTTGGGAATTATGAGTATTATCTTGAGAAAAAGGATGAACAACTTGCTCTGATTGATGCGAACTTAAACACAAACTCATTAGGTATTCAGTCCACTGCAGGCACCCATTTCGACGGCTCATCCGGTCTGTCGGAAAACTCTTCCGCCTCCGGCAGCAAACAGGACTGGAAGGAACAGAAGGAGCAACAGGCGGCTCAACGAAAAAAAGAGAATGAACTAAAAAAATGTGAGGAGCGCATTGAAGTGTTAGAAAATCGCAACGGTGAAATCGATAATCTCATGATATCCCCGGATGTCTGCACTGATGTAGCTAAACTTCAGGAATTGAGTAAAGAAAGAGAACGCAATGACAACGAATTGAATGAGCTGTATAATAAATGGGAGCTGCTCTCCGAATGAGAGCGACTCCCTTTTCAACATATCAATATATTTTCCTGCCGTATGATTTTCAAATAGCAAATCACAATGAATCATAGGTCTCACGAATCGCCCGAATAAATTCCAGACTGTTTAGGATAACAGGATTCTCACAGGTTGAAATCAATGCAAGACTTTTAGTCATCTTACCGTCCTCTACTGTTTTAATGCAGGCTTTTTCAAGCTTGTCCGCAAACTCCTGAAGCTCCCTGATACCGTCCAATTCACCTCTCTTGCGAAGAGCACCTGTCCATGCGAAGATCGTCGCAATCGAATTGGTGGAGGTCTCCTCTCCCTTCAAATACTTATAATAATGCCTCTGCACCGTTCCGTGCGCCGCCTCATATTCATAGACACCGCTGGGCGACACAAGCACGGAAGTCATCATGGAGAGATCTCCGTAAGCGGTTGCCACCATGTCGCTCATCACATCACCGTCATAGTTCTTACATGCCCAGATAAAACCGCCCTCTGAGCGAATCACTCTGGCTACTGCATCGTCAATCAACGTATAGAAATACTCAATGCCTGCACGCTCAAACTTATCTTTATACTGCGCATCATAAATTCCCTGGAAAATATCCTTGAAATTGTGATCGTACTTCTTGGAAATCGTATCTTTGGTGGCAAACCACAGATCCTGCTTCGTATCCAACGCATAGTTAAAACATGCTTTCGCAAAACTTGTGATAGACTCATCCGTATTGTGAATGCCCTGAAGAATGCCCGAACCTTTAAATTCGTGTATTGTCTCTCTGATTTCGGTACCATCCGCACCGATAAAGACCAGTTCCGCTTTGCCCGCGCCGGGCACTTTGATCTCAACATTTTTATATACATCACCGTAAGCATGGCGGGCAATGGTGATAGGCTTACTCCAGTTATTGACATAGGGTACGATTCCCTTAATCAAGATGGGGGCTCGGAATACCGTGCCGTCCAGCGCTGCACGAATTGTCCCGTTAGGACTCTTCCACATCTCTTTCAAATTATACTCCGTCATTCTCGCCGCATTGGGAGTGATGGTCGCACACTTGACTGCCACTCCGTGCTTTTTAGTCGCCTCCGCCGAGTCTATTGTGACTTGATCATTGGTCTCGTTCCGGTACTCTAATCCAAGATCGTAATACTCTGTCTTTAAATCAATGTAGGGCAATAACAGCTCGTCCTTGATCATCTTCCAGAGAATTCTTGTCATCTCGTCACCGTCCATCTCAACTAACGGTGTAGTCATCTTAATTTTTTCCATCGCCACTGTTTACCTGCCTTTCTTCAGCCTCTTCATTATATATTTCATACAAACCGTTCTTCACCATATTATCAAAGGCATTTAACATATGACTGTTGGCAAGCTGCTCCGCCTTGTCGGCATCACCAGCCTTGATCGCCTCCATAATCTGTCTGTGTTCGTCATTGGATGCACGTCCTCTCGTATTGGTGGAGAGCGTCTTCTGTCTTACACGCAGCACGTATTGGTGATAGTCCCTCAGTGTATGCTCCAGCATCTTGGAATCACATGCTTCATAGAGAATATCGTGGAAGCGGTTGTCCAACTCCGCCATCTGATCCATATGTCCTTTGGATGCATGAAACTCAGCCAGATAGATGTTTTCTTCCATCTCCTCCAGCTGTTCCTTTGTGATTGTCTCCGTTGCAAGTCTGGCACACAGTCCTTCCAACAGTGAGCGAATCATATAGATATCCTTCACGTCCTTAGCGGTAATGCCGGTGACATAGGCTCCTTTGTTGGGCACAATCTGTATGAGTCCCTCCAGTTCCAACTGTCTGAATGCCTCTCTGACCGGTGTACGGCTTACGCCAAGTTCCTCGCCAATCGCCACTTCTTTAAGTTCCTCATGCTCCTTGTACTTGCCACTCAAGATATCCTCGCGCAGCTTCTGAAACACTCTTCCGCGCAGAGAATACTTATCATTTACCTCATGCTTAATATCATAATTTGCCATTTTTTCATCCTATTCCTTTTACACATTATATACTGCTGTTTCGCATGCCCTGCTGCACGCTTTTATGCCTCACCCGGCATAGGAATCTTTCGCTCCGCACACACCTTTTCAATCTGTGCAATCAGTTCCTCATCCGTCAGAACCGTCACACGTCCGGAAGCATATTCCTCGTCAACCCAATCCTTCAATGCCGTTACAAGTTCACAGTTCTTGTCCATCTGATCCTTCTCTTTAAGGCGATAATAGGTATTGATCCAGTGTGCTATCCCCGCCAGCCCCGATGTGTTGGACACCGCGCAGAGCACAGGTCTGTTCAAGAATTTCTCCGTATCAAATATGTTGTATATTTCTTCATTCTTCAGCAGTCCGTCAGCATGGATTCCTGCCCTGGTAACGTTGAAATTCTTACCTACAAAAGGTGTCCGCGGCGGAATCTCATATCCGATTTCTTTCTCGTAATACTCCGCCAATTCAGTGATAACCGTAGTATCCATACCATTTAAGTGACCACGGAGCTGGGCATACTCAAACACCATTGCCTCCAGCGGCGTGTTGCCGGTTCTCTCCCCGATACCGAACAGCGAAGTGTTGATACCCGAGCAGCCGTAAAGCCATGCGGTCGTTGAGTTTGACACCGCCTTATAGAAATCATTATGTCCATGCCACTCAATCAATGCATGCGGCACTCCCGCATGAGTATGAATCGCGTATATGATGCCCTGTACACTCCTCGGAATAACCGCACCCGGATAATTGACACCGTATCCCATCGTATCGCATGCACGCACTTTAATCGGAATATTATACTCATTCATCAGCTTCATCAGCTCCATACAGAAAGGTACAACATATCCGTATATGTCAGCCCTTGTAATATCTTCCAGATGACATCTCGGACTGATTCCCTCGTCCAGGCAGTCACGAATCACACTCAGATAATGATTCATGGCTTGTCTTCTGGTCATCTTTAATTTCAGGAAAATATGATAATCAGAGCAGCTCACCAGGATGCCTGTCTCTTTCATGCCGATTTCCTTGACAAGCTTGAAATCCTCTTTACTGGCTCTGATCCAGCTTGTAACCTCAGGAAATTGATATCCACGCTCCATGCACTTATATACCGCATCCCGATCTTTCTTGCTGTACAGGAAAAACTCACTTGCACGTATCATCCCGTTAGGACCGCCCAGCCTGTGTAAATAATCATATATTGTGACAATCTGTTCTGTCGTGTATGGCGCTCTGGATTGCTGTCCGTCGCGAAACGTAGTGTCTGTGATCCAGATATCCTTCGGCATATTATGAGGCACTGTTCTGTCATTAAACGGAATCTTGGGTATCTCCGAGTAGGGAAACATATTCCTGAACACGTTCGGCTTCTCGACATCATCCAGGATATACATATGCTCTTCTATTTCCAGAAGATTATTTCGATTGTTCATAGTCACAGGACGATTCATAAAAGTTCTGTCGTCTTGCATAGCTGTCACACACCTTTCTGCACATCATGTATAATTGTATACAACCATGTTGTCCATGTCAACCCGTACTGCACATTTCTTCCAGATTCAACATTCCCCATCCCTGCTTACTCCATGCGTCGCCCATGTCATGGGCACAGTAAATCATCTGCCGCTTAACCTGCTCATTGTTCATATAGGGGTATTTTTGCAAATATAGCGCGGCAGCACCGGATACGATAGGCGTTGCCATGGATGTTCCGCTCTTCCTCGTATATGCATCCCGATAACCACTCCTATTGTTTCCCCTACACTGCACATTGCATGAGACAATATCCGTTCCGGGTGCAACCACATCCGGCTTTCTGTACAACATGTTTCTGCTCCCCCTGCCGGAATAATTTTCGCACAAATCACTCCGCATACCAAAGTAACCGCCTTCGTGACAACCGACTGTAATCACGCTCCGGCTTGTTCCCAGCGGTGAAATCGTCCCCTCTTTGGGGCCGTTGTTGCCCGCGGCACATACCACTACAATCCCCTGTCTCCACATGTCATCCAGCAGTTCTGTCAACTCGTACATACGATTTTTCTCGCCATCGGTTCCTATACCCAGCGATACATTGAGCACACGGATCCGGTAGCGGATACGGTTTTTCATAACCCACAGCAGACCTCGCCGCATACTGTCAATCGTCCCTTCTCCATTTCTGTCAAGAACCTTGCCAACACACAATTTGCATGTAGGAGCCATTCCTCTGTATAATCCGCGGGATACATACCCGCTTCCGCCCACACAGCCTGCCACATGGGTTCCATGTCCGCTGTCATCGTAGCCACCCTGCCTGCCGTTCACAAAATCCTCAAAAGCTACTACGCGGCTGTCGAAATCCGGATGTGTACCGATACCTGTATCTAAAATTGCTACAGCGACGTCTTCAGTCAATATATTTCTCTGTATATAATCGCTGCAGCCCACCTGCTTTCTCGCTCGGTTCAAAGTAATCTCCACCTAACAAAACAATAAAAAATCTCGGCTATAGATTTATTCTATGCCAAGATTTTTGTCATGTTAAGAAAACGAGCAAGCTCGTTAGCAAGAATTTACATGAGTGATGCCTATGAGTATGCCTGGCGGCAAACTCGACAAACTCCGTGAACCCAAAGTCAGTTTTACACTCTACGTCTGCCGCCGCGATAGAAGAACATCGCCATAGCCGTACAGACAAGTCCGATACACAAAAACCACTTGGGATGGATACTGTAATCTCCGGTGTCAGGAGAATCATCCTTGTTTCCCAAAGATGTAAACACCGCCTGACCGTCGCTCACATCGGCAACAGCCGAACTATTGTTGCCGTAGTTATAGATACCGTAAGGAGAGAAATGCTTCGCCGAGAAAGTGATCACATCCATACCGTCCGCAGAGATGATTCTGCTCTCCACTTCCTCCAGTTGTCCGTCCGCGTCCAGACAGACCACATGCAGATTCTCCGTACCGACACCGTTCGGGATCGGAATCGTAACTTCCACGCTCTGCTTACCGAGCCCCGTAATCGGTACACCGGTTGACGCATCAACCAGACTCATTTCATATGCACACAGATTTGACGGCAGCTGATTTCCGTAAATCTGCTTATATACATTGCCAATCTTAGCCTTCGCCGCTTCATCATCTTCGATAGTCAGAATATAGTTTTCTTCAGATCCCTCCATCACAGCACTCACAATACCGTCTTGCGGAAGCGAATGACTATCGACACGCACATCAATGCCGCGGACAATCTCATCACTTGCTGTTGAAGAGTCCACGAGTTGCTCAGCACCTTCCTCCAGCACATAGGTTCTGCCGTCTATCAGGCAAGTTGCGCCTGCCGCAGGGAGATTACCGTTGCCCTGTCTGCCTACAATCTGAAGTGTACCGTTTGTTCCATCAGACGCCTCGCTTGTCACCTTACATATAACACCCGCAAATCCTGATTTGTCATCAGCCAAAACCGTGCCTGTCAGATCATTCACACTCTCAGGGATGACAGCTACGGTATTACCTTTAAACGCCATATCCCTGTATGTATCATGATATACTTTCGTAGAGTTTGTCTCGTAAGATAACTCAGGAAGATTCGGTCCACCGAAAATGATCACACTGCTATCCGCAGACTTTACAGAATTCGAACTGTCAAAAGACCTCAACCCGATTTTTTCCACGGATGCAGGAATATGCACCGTGGTAATGGGACAACCCGCAAAAGCTCTGTCACGTATTTCTTTGATGCCGTTGCCACCCTCTATTTGTGTCAGGTTGGTACAGTCCTCGAACGCCGCCTCGCCGATTACCTGCACGCTGTCCGGTATAATTACTTTTTGTATATCGGTGGAATACTTGAATGCCTCCGCACCGATACTCTTCACCTCTGAAGGGACAGTAACCACACTGTCACTTCCCTTATATGCCAACAGAATACCGTCGCCCACGATCAGATAATCGCCACCGTTCTGTTTCCAATTCGTTAACCACGGAGTCTGCGCAAATGCCGCAGCCTCAATTTCCTTAACACTGCTCGGAATCACTACGTCGGTCAATTCATCGCAGTGATAGAACGCCGCATAACCTATCTCTTCCACACTTCCCGGAATCCTGACAGAACGCAGATTCGATCTGGCGAAAGAGAACTCTCCCAACCTGACAATACCTTCTGGAATCTCATAGGCTATCATATTGTCGTCGTAGTATGCCTGCGCTGCAATCACCGAATTATCAACGATCGTATACTTCGGGAATGAACCACCCTTAGCATCACCCGATCCCGCCAGACCGGGTATGGTATCCGAAAACTGCGGCAAATTAATTTCAGGCTCTGGCGTACCGCCCAGTACTTCACCCGTACTTCCCACATTGACCGAAGCTTGTGAATTGTCAATCAAGACAAACGCCTCGCGGCCGATAATTCTTGTCTTGCCCTTGACGGAGTCGTCCTCCTCTTCCTCCATCGCATTCATGTGGGAAACCTCATGATAATAATCCACCGGAGCCGTAATCTGCGGAATCACTGCATCATTTGAGTCATTATTACTGCCGGGGTTTGAAGGGATCGGCGCCTCTTCATACTCTGAAACCTCTATATCGTCCAACTCCAATGTCTGCGCAAAATTGCTTGCGAACGAACCAGGCTCCGCCTTGATTTTCAGCTTCGTACAGCCGTCGAAAGCTGTACTGTGAATTGTGCCGACAGACAATGGAATCTCAATCTCTCGCAGTCTGACACAATCCTCGAACGCTTTCATATCAATATTCTTAACAGAGTACGGAATTCCCACTTCCTTCAGATTCTTACAGTTGGAAAAAGCATACGCCGATACTTCTTTGACATTACCGCTGATGTTCACCTTCTGTAAGTTGTAATCCCCCCAGAAAGCGTACGGTTTGATTTTCTCCACACTGCTGGGCATCGTATAGCTATTGGCTTTCCTGCCCGCAAGAACCTGATACAGAGTATCCCAACCGTTCTTATTGTATATAGCGCCGTCATCACAGGTAAACTTAGGATTCGTACTGTCAAAATGTACGTTCGCAAGACTGTAATCGCCCGCAAAAGCACCATTACCCAACTCGGTAAGTCCTATACCGACCGTCACCTCTTTGAGGGACGGACAACCGCTGAAGGCAGCATTCTCAATGGTAGTCACCGAGTTCGGAACAGTGACACGCTCCAGATTCTTACACTTAGAAAAAGCACCGGACCCGATAACTTTCACCGAATCACCTATCGAGACATATCTTATATAATCGTTGCCCGCAAAGGCTTCCGCTTCAATTCTTTCAACATAATTGGAAATAGACACGTCCTCAGCCGTGCCATTGTATTTCACTAATGTAGTTCCGTCCATCTGAAAATCAGATGCGGAAGAGGTTGTAACCGCTTCCACATCCGATACAGGGATCTGTGTTACCGCTATTGCCGTTGCAATCAGCAGTATTCCTATCAGATTTCTGATTGTTTTCCCCATAAATTTTCCTTTATGCTGTTTTCACCTTGACAGCCTTATCCTTCTTCATGAACAGAATAATGGACAGACATGCCAGACCGATCGATAAGAACCATTTCGGATGAATCGGATCGCCGGTCTTCGGCGTTACGTCGAGCATACCCTCTGTCAGATTGCCCGTATCTACATAGATCGTGTACGGCGAGAAGTGCGTTGCCGTAAATCTGATACAAGGTACACCGTTGATTGTCGTAAAGTTCTCACTCAGGTTCTCCAACTGATTGCCGTTGATTACCGCACCTGCCATATTGTTACCGCCGTATGCCACCAGCGCATCCGGAATCGGAATCGTAATATCCACGGAGAGACCCGCGGTATTCGTAATCTTCACCGTACCTGTGGAATCATACAAGCTGATATCCATAGCATAGTACAAGATGTTGTCTAAGCTGCCATACTTGTTTATCAGTGCTTCCCTTACCGCGTTGGTCGCCTCATCCGTCTCGGTAATCTTCACAACAAAGTTGTCCGTAGAACCATTCACATTGGCTGTCGCCAAATCTTTATTGGAAATACCCGGTTTCGTGATATCCACACGTGTGCTGCCGTTACCGGTATTGCCGTTGTTGTTGTTACTGCCGTTGCCGGTAGCACTGGTCGGTGTTGCCGCTGCAACGTAATTAGCCGTCACCGTAACATTATTAGCCGGCATTGTAAAGGTCGTAGCCGACATACTGACACTCGCAAGCGCTACGCCGTTAGATTCAGTCGTCCATTTCTGGAATTGCATACCCGGCGCCGGATCATTCGCCGTAATAACAACAGTCGCACCCACATCATAGCTGCCGCTTCCGCTTCCGTTCTCCACCGTTACCGTATATTTTACCCCGGTTGAATCCGACGACGAGGAACTTGTGCTTCCGCTACTTGATGACGTCGTGGATGTCGCAGAGGAACTGGTATTGCTCGACTGATTGGAACTGCCGGTGTTGCCGGAACCTTTGCTCGTATTGGAAGAGTTGCCGCTCGGATTCGTCGTTGAACCGCTGCTGGGATTATCAGCCGAATATAGGGCGATAATCATGGTATTGGAATTGATTTTCACATTCTCCGTCCAGTTATGACTCCACTCCAGGAATGTGAAACCTTCAATCGCGGGAGGTGTAGGGGTCGGTATACTGTTATCCATAAAGCTGGTTCCCGCATCAATATGATACTTGCCATCATCACTGGCTCCCCAGCCGCTTATCAATTCTCCGTTAATATTGTCACGGAACTCTACTACATACTGTCCGTTGATCATCGTGCCGTCCGACTCGTACTGCGCCACATATGTGACCTCATCCGCTGTGATCTGGTCTCCGATCTTCAGACCGCCGCTTCCTCTCCATCCCTTGAATTGGTAACCCGGTCTGTGATTCGCCGCAGTGACGGTCGCAATGACCTCAGCAGGGATTTTCTCCTCAAATATCCTGTCTTCATTCTCACCAAGATATACCGTATCCAGCTCGTCGCCGTTCCAATCCCAGAAATGCACGCGCTTCATTGTACCAAGATATGTCTGCCTATCATCTCCGAGTCTGATGTCATAGCCCAGCCTCTGCTGCTCCAAAACATATCGTTCTGCTGCAGTATTCTCATAGGTCCAGATTGTCACCATGCCGATGGTACTCTCTTCCCCGTCACCGTTCTTTTTATCCTTCCCTTTAGGATCAAATGCCGTCTCTGAGATATTAAATTCGGAACCTCTGATAGTGATCTCCAATCGCGGCGTTTCAGATTTAGGATCAAAATAACGGTACCTTTCCCGGATATATGCAAAAGCTTCCTGTCCGATTTCATATGCGGATTGCGGTAAAACCACACTCAACAATTCATCACAATTTTTAAAACAATAATCCGGAATGGATGTCAGCTTATTCGTATTAGTGCCGTTGTCAATACCGGACAAATCTACTCTTTTGACTCCCTGACAGTTTTCGAATGCACTTTCAGCAATGCTGCTCAGCAGATTGATATAAGGAGCATCATTATTAAGGGCTTCAACATCACCGGTAATCGTGGTGCCCTCACCATCAAGACCTTTAGCCAGAATACACTCTACCAATTCATAGCTCGCATCATCCTTCTTCTGATACAGGATACCGTTCAACGCGGGAACATTTTCACTGTTACTGGTCAGCGTCTTCAATTCAGGACAATCTCTGAAGGGAAGTTTGCCCGTCGTCGCACAGGTTGCAGGAAGCGAAACCTCCTGCAGAAGTTCACAATCGTCGAAGGCATAGTCCGGAATACTGACAACATTGGACTGGCTCATATCAACGACCTTGATCCTGTCGTTTCCTTTCCGATGTTTACCCTGGTCTATTCCTTGATTTGCATCATTGCCGGATACGGAAGATGCACTGTACAGGTCATCAATTTCAGCGCAGAACAATCCTGCTTTCTCTTTAGGTACATCATATACAAAGATGCCCTTCCTGCTATATTCGCATCTATCACCTTCGCCAAAGTACAAAATGTAATTGTCCTGATTCGGCGCGACATTCTGCTGACTTGTCGTGGGCTTATAGTTGTAATATCCCTTAAGGTCGATCGACTCCACACCGGCCGGGATGACAATCCTATTCGTCGCCTCTATCATCTCCTGCTCATCGATGGTCCAGCCATCTTTATATGCGACAGTGATAAGACTGCGGTTTCCGTCCGCGTTGCGGTAGTTCTTCAGGAAATCATACGGATACTTCACAAAATATGGATCGGGGGCATCGGCAGCCTTGACCGTCATAGGCGTAAATAACCAATCAAATATGGTATTTGATGCCGACTCACCATATTTTGCTTTCCAGGTATCTTCCAGCCACAACTTATAATTGGCGCAGAAGGACGGATTAATCCACGGGCCATAGTACTGACTATTATATGCACTACTCGGATCACGATCATATGTAATGGCAAAGTTGACTTTCATCCCGACGTAAGTATCCTCATCGCTCGGATAAGTGTAGTTGCCGTGAGCATTGTAGAACTGTTTCTCCATATCCCTGTTATGCGCTTCAAGATCGGCACTCAGTCCACCGGCACCGTAGAAATCCTGATACAGCGGATAATCTACCAGGGTCGCATATCCGTTACCGTCCTCATATTCTCCATACATAACCGACAGATGCTTGGAGGTGGGACTGTCCCATCTGCTCTGATACAGGATTCTTGATTTCGTGTTTGACACAGTATTACTACTCTCAACATAATTATCCGGATTCATAGCATACTCAAAGGGCAGGTAACCGTCCACAATATCCCCATGAATCGTTAATTTGCCTGATTTGGTGGCAAAAGCATTCGCCCCGACTGATGCGAGTGTCTGATAGTTGTCGGGAGTTGCGAATGTTATATCCGTAAGATATGGACAATCCGCAAATGCTTCTTTACCGATCGTCTGAATGGATTTACCAATCTCAACCTCAGACAAGTTGGTCCATGACTTGAACACGGTATCTTCAATCGCTCTGATATTATTGCCGATGACAAGACTTCTGACGGTATTTGTGATACCGGTTTTACCCTTGAAACAACCAGATGCGATCTTAACGACGTCGGTGCCGCCCACGTTGTCCGGAATGACCAACTCACCGTTAGTGTTGGTGGTCTTATCGGATCTTACGTCACACGATGTCAATGTGCCGGTGGCCTTATCGATACTCTCCAGATAGCCTTCACCGCTGCAGATCTCATAATACTCTTTATTGCCTATCTTATATAAGTACGGGATATAATTGCCCGCAGCCGTCTTCTCGGCATCCCATGTCGATTTTCTCGGTCCGCTGGCGTCCTTCACGTCATCCTTCGTTGCGGTAGTAGACATTCTGGCAGGACCTGTCACATAGAAATCCTCCGTCATAACATACTCAAACAACTCCGGCTTATAGGTCGTTGTCGGACCTTGGAACGTTGCGACCTGCAGACTTTCACAGCCCTCCAAAATATCGCCTGCCAGTTCCACCACATTCTCGGGCACGATAATCTGCGTCAGATTTCTGCGGTATGCAAGAATCTTCTTGCCCGTAGAAAAAGCGGAATTGGGAAACGTAAAAGTACTCATCGCATTGCTGTAAACACCCATCGCGAAACAATAGTCATCCAATTTGTTCACTTGCTTGTTATTGAATGCCACGCCGGTCAGGGCAGTATTATCATAAAAAGCATACTGACCGATCGTCAGGGCAGTGCCCGCAGTCGGCGCATCGAACTCAATCCTTTGCAGGGAAGTACACCCATAGAATGCGGCGTCACTTATCTTACTTACACCGATCGGGAATTTTATGATGCCCTGTCCGCTCATGTTCTCGGTGATACCCGTCCCGTAGAACGCCTCCACGCCTACGGTCAGGAGCCCCGAACTCTTGCCGCCCTCCTGCCACCAGTTCACCGTTCTTAAGCTGGCGCAGTTTCTAAATGCAGCGTCCGGAACAGCCTTCAGGAACGGAATGTTTACGGACTGCAGATAGACACAGTTCATGAACACGCCCACCCCTATCTCCTGAAGCCAGTCAGGCAATTCAATATTGACCAGAACACCGTTGTCGGCGAAAGCATAGTTACCTATCCGCTCTATATGCTGCGTACTGGTAATTGAATCTCCGGAGGAGGCGAGCAGATATCCTTCATCATCCTGCTTGCTCGTCTGCGTATTATTCGTTCCGATATACTTGGGAATGTAGACTACATCGTTTGTTTTAATATCGCCGCCGATCTGGTTTAATACGGCCTGCTCCGTTATCTGGTTCCTGATCGGCACAAGCATATAGCCGACCAAATTCATTGATGTATTGGAGTCACAGTAATATGTTCTCTGATCGATATCACTCAGGTTTTTTACGCTCCTTGTGATGCTTGCGATTACTTCATTCGGATCCTCTGAAGTCCTCTTAGCCAAGAAATCCTTATACTCCTGATCGTCCGCAAAGTATTTTTCAAAAAATGCCCTGGCAGCCACCTCTGTATTATAGCCGGCAGCCGTCAAAGTAAACGAATTATCGCTACTATTCACCCACTCCTCAAATTCCGACAATTTAATGTATGTATAGTTGGTAGGCACACTCTCACTCAGCGTCAGAGAAGTATTCGGATAACTGTCATTGTAATCGATCACCTTTGAATTTTTACTATCGATCTTGTACTGCCAATACAGGCTGTCATTGTAGATATCCAAAGAATAAACCACCGTGCCCTCGGCATCTTCACGCGTTCCAACCTGCACTCCGTCCACTGTCGCGCCCGCCTTATACACTTCAGTATATGAGTCCGCCGGAGTCGTCCCGCCATCGCCAGACTCATCAGCATAGTTCTCCGGCACCGGAACTGCCGCCACACCAATCGCCGTAATCATGAGAACAGCCGCCAGACTTCGTCTGACACTTCTCTTTAATCTCCTTTTTGATTTCTTAACCGGTGTTTTCTTAGCCATTTCTTTTCTCCTTCTTACTTCCCCTGTATGATTTAGATCTCAATTTATTCTGTCATAATATACTTACCGAACACGCTTCGCCACCACCACGAAACGCCCGTCCGTCTCCGAACTGTCGCAGGTGGATAATGTCAGAAGTTCGTCTCCGTAACTTGCGGTAACGCCCGTGTCGTATAAGGACAATTCCGCCATCTCCTGCATGTTGGAAGTAAACTCCTTCTCGGAAGCCGCGTCCAGAAATTGATAATATTTAAATACGATCTCGTCCTCGTTATAGATTCTGGAACGAAAAACGTACATGACTTCGTAAGTTCCCTTCTCATATATCGTATCAAATTGAATGGTTGAATGCTTCTTACAGTAATCCTCGCTGCTGTACTTGTTCAGATTGCCGAACATCTTGCCCGATTTCATGTGATGACCATATATGATCAGATTCGTATTTCTATGTACCACGTCACAGTCTTTATCCAGAAAAATGCTGCCATTCTTGTCGTATTCCTGACTGTAATTATGGTCGAGGTAGTACTCGTTATTGACGGTCTGCATGACAGGGTAATCTATATTAGTATCGTCAATTTTCAGCCATCCGATTAGACTTTTATTCTTATTGTAGAGAGTTTGATACTCCTCGAGAACCTCCAACGCAATATCCTCTTCCTCCGTGTAGTGGATTGGCACGTTCGACGACGTATTTAACACTAACGAAGTGCTCCCTTTCAGGTTAGCAAGATCCTCGTAATCCTTATCTGTCCTGTCAGTGAAATAAGAGTATACACCAAAATATGCAAAACATGCTGCCGCGATACCGGAACACAGAACAATCATCAGTTTACGGCGCATCTCCCGCTTCTTCAACTCGGCGAGAATTACTTTCTGCATATCCTTATCATATGCATCCAGCGATACGACACCATTCTCCTTGCCGTTTTGCTTCCCATCGTTTATGGACTTGCCCTTGGAAGCCGACTTGGCCTGCTTCGCCGATGCTTTTTTTGACTTGGATGCTTTCTTCCCGGTAGGCAGTTTGCTGTCTTTATTATATCCCTGACGCTTATATTCCTGCGTCAGTTCGAAAATCTCATCATCAAAGTCATTGCCTACAGCGGTTTCAAAGCGATACTTGCCGGCCTGCATATCCGTGTACAGTGTGATGACCTCACCCGGCTGCTCCATATTGATTTGTGCCTTGATTTCTTCAATCTTCGCCTGATCCCGCAGAGCAGCTTTATAGTCTGCCTCCGTCCGGAACCTTCTGCCGGCAACCTCAAATCCCTCCATGGGGACCGCTCCTTTACTACGCCATATATATACTGTCTCGTGAACATACTTCGAGCCATTAGCATATAGTATAATTTTACTATATCTTGAGATTTATGCAAGTGTTTTGTCACA
>JAFLTD010000039.1 GCA_022510625.1 Lachnospiraceae bacterium | reverse complement strand
TCCAGTCCGCCCAGGCCATGCTGGCCCAGGCGAACCAGGTCCCGCAGGGCGTGCTGCAGCTGCTCCAGTAATCGCCGCTTGACAACGCCGTAAAATTCCTGTATAATGTACTGAGACCGGGGCGGCACTCCCGCCCCGGTTTCGGACCACAGTGACCTGACAGCCCGCGCATGGAGGAGGAACGCTTATGGCGGAGACAGAGACGCCCGTGAAAGAACCGACCGCGGAGGGAAAAGCGGCCGCGGCCGAGACGGGACAGGAGGCCCCGGCGGCTGAGACGCGCGTCAAAGAGGCCCCCGGGGTGGAGACGCCTGAGAAAGAGACGAAGACGGAAGAAGCGCCCGGGAAGCCCGGGGGAAAAAAGTCCGGCAAGAAGGCCGTCGTCCTTCTCCTGCTGCTTTTGGCCGTCGGGATCGCGGCGGCCGTTCACTTCCTCTTTTTCAAGGAAAATGACGATGGCCGCATCCCCTATGCCGAGGGGGTCGTGCTGGTCGAAGGCTCGGAGGTCGAGCCGGCGGACGAGGGCTGGATCAACCTGCGGTACAACAAGAAGGCATTCAGTACCGACGGCATCCATTTCGCCGGGCTTCTGGCCAACGACCCCGGCAATGCCCGGGATATGTACTTCGACGTCTACGCGGACGAGAACTTTGAGGACCAGATTTTCCTGTCCGGCCTTCTCAAGCCCGGCTTCGGCCTGCAAACAATTGAGCTGCTCCACGAGCTTCCCGCCGGGAGCACCACCTGCTACGTGATACACAACCAGGTCGACGCGGACGAGAACGGCAATCAGGTCATCATCCGACAGATGATCACCACTGTGGAATTTGTTGTCAATTAGCTGCAGCTCCCCTGATTTTCGCAGCCGTAGACTGTGGAAATAATCTTTTCAAGAAAGGAAGAAAGACCTATGAAACTGAAAAAAATCCTTGCTCTCCTCTGCTGCTGCGCCCTGGCCGTCTCGCTGGCCGTCCCCGTGTTCGCCGGCACCGTTGCGCCGACTGACGGCGCTACGATTGTGTACGCCGGTTCTCCGGCCAAGGAAGGAGATGCGGACCTCACGGTCGCCGTGTCGATTCTTTACGCAATGAAAAAGCTGTACGTCAACCCCTACGGCCTGCCCTTCAACATCAAAACGACCAAGGTTCTTGACAGCTCAGGTACGGCAACTGACGAAACAATCTATGAGGAAACCGTCACCGAAGGTTGGTTCAGCAACACCGCCATAATCAAGAATATCGCCCCATCCGACCTGAACGTCAAGGTCAAAATCTCGACAGACCCAAAGGGCAACACGAGGGTTGTCGAGGACGAGGCTGACGCTGCTAACCACACCGAGTACAACTGCGTGTACGGCACCTTTGAAATCACCGAAGCCAAGTTAGTGAAAGACGATGATGGTAAGAACCAGTACAAACCCACCGACTGGAAGCTTTACAATGTGTCAGATGGTGCTCAGGCCGGCCATAAGCGTTTTGTCCCGATCCGCGCCACCGGCGATCCTGATACCTCGCTGCAGGATACGGAGTATACGATTGTAGGCGCCAAGACTGAAGAGACCGCGATGGGCTGGGAAACCACTTACGGGTATGCCGCTTTCCGCGTCCGCGGCGGCGCGGTCATTAACAAGGGAGAATCGACCGAGGGCAACATTGGCCCTGCCACAGCCAACGAGTGGCCCGACACCGATGTTGTCGACATGACCGTCATGTTCTCCTTCTAAGCGATTCAATTTACCATTCACACAGGCCGCGCGGCGAAAGCCGCGCGGCCTTCGTTTTGCCGGAACCCCCCATACATACTGCCCTCACGGCGCCTTGAGCCGCGGCAGGTTTCATGGGAAGGGCAAGCGCCGGGACACGGAAGGAAACGGACATGAAAATGGGGGCTGTTAAGGTTGTTTGTTTGATAATATACACAATAATCTATTAAAACCAAAAATAATATGTTGCAAAAAGGGTTTCCATGTGCTATACTACGAAAAGCGATTGCCGTGGAGCGTTCCTGATTTGGCTCCGTCCCGCCGCTTGAGCAATATGGAGCATATACCGCGGCGGAGACAGGGATTGACGCGCATGGAGAGGGCCGAAATCCATATGCGCATTGCGCAAGAAGAACAAAGACGGGAGCGGTGGTGAATGAAGCCGTTTGAACAAAAGCTCTGGCTCTCATCGCCGACCATGCATGGGGACGAGCTGAGGTATGTCACAGAGGCCTATGAGAGCAACTGGATGTCTACTGTCGGGAAAAACATTGACGAAGTGGAGCGTATCATCTGCGAAAAGCTTGGATGCAGATACGCTGTTGCGCTGGGAACCGGTACGGCGGCGCTGCACCTTGCGGTCAAACTGGCGGGGGTCAATCCAGGAGATAACGTGTTTTGTTCCGACCTGACCTTTGGCGCGACCGTTAATCCTGTCAGGTATGAAGGAGGCAAAGCCGTATTCGTTGACTCCGAGCGCGATACCTGGAACATGGACCCCGCTGCGCTGGAAAAGGCGTTTGAGCTGTACCCCGGGGTTAAGGTTGTGGTTCTGGCGCATCTCTACGGTACGCCGGGGAAGATTGACGAGATCAAAGCAGTTTGCGATAAGCACGGCGCGGTGATCGTTGAGGACGCTGCGGAATCGCTTGGCGCGACATATAAGGGCCGCCAGACGGGGACATTTGGCGCTTATAACTGTATTTCCTTCAACGGCAACAAGATCATCACCGGCAGCGCCGGTGGGATGCTGTTGACGGATGATGTCGAAGCTGCCAGCAAGGCGCGCAAGTGGTCCACACAGGCGCGGGAGGCAGCGCCGTGGTATCAACATGAGGAACTGGGGTACAACTACCGTATATCCAATGTCATAGCGGGTGTGGTGCGTGGGCAGCTCCCGTATTTAGAGGAGCATATTGCGCTAAAGAAAGCGATTTATCTGCGCTACAAAGAGGGATTCAAGGACCTGCCGGTGACGATGAACCCCTACGATGGGCAGAATTCTGAGCCGAATTTCTGGCTTTCCTGCCTGCTGATCGACGAGGGCGCCATGTGCCGCCAGGTTCGTGGCGAGTCCGACGCGCTGTATGTCAGTGAGCCGGGGAAGAGCTGCCCGACGGAGATCCTGGAGACGTTGGCAAAGTTTAACGCCGAGGGCCGCCCCATCTGGAAGCCGATGCATATGCAGCCCATTTACCGCAATAACGCCTTTATTACCCGCGAAGGAAACGGGCGCGCGCGGACCAACGCTTACATCGCGGGTAAGTGCATGGATGTGGGCATAGATATTTTTTCCCGCGGCCTTTGCCTTCCCAGCGATAACAAAATGACGCCGGAGCAACAGAACAAGGTCATTGAAATCGTGAAGAGGTGTTTTGAATGACAGCCTGGAAAGCTGCTGTATTGACGGTATGCGGGTTAATTGCCGCAGGCAGTATTGCCGCAGGGATCATTGACCGCGTTCAGCAAAGAAAAGCGGAGCGTATCGCAAAGACGGAGGGGAAAGCAGTACATAGGCCCTACGGCCCTTATGAGAAATATTTCAAGCGGGCACTGGACTTTGCCCTTTCATCGGTTGCGTTGATTGTCCTGTCCCCGTTGATGGCGCTGCTTGCGCTTTTGGTAAGGGTTAGGCTTGGTTCTCCTGTCCTTTTTCATCAGCAGCGTCCGGGAAAGGATGAGAAGCTGTTTACGTTGTCCAAGTACCGATCACTTACTGAGGAAAAAGATGATTATGGGGAGTATTTGCCCGATGAAGACCGGTTAACGTCTTTCGGAGCGTGGGTGCGCAGCAGCTCGTTAGATGAATTACCGGAGTTAGTTAGCATATGGAAAGGTGATATGAGCATTGTCGGTCCCCGCCCGCTGCTTGTGAAGTACCTGCCCCTATACAACGAGGAACAGCGCCGCAGGCACGACGTGCGCCCCGGCCTGACGGGATTATCCCAGGCCAGCGGTGATGTGGATATGACTTGGGAACGGCAGTTCGCCTTGGATGCGGAGTATGTCGGGCACGTCACGCTGTGGATGGATGTGAAGATCATTCTGCTGACCGTCCGTCGGGTGCTGGTGAGACACCGGCATGGCTATGGCGGCTTCGTGCGGGGAGAGTTTCAGGGAAACGTGGAGGCTGTGGAGCATGCGACTGCGGCGAAGTAGGCAGATGGCTAAAGTGTGTGCTGCGAGAAAACAGAAAATACGCTTTTCTTGAAAGGAGAAGAAATGATGGACGGTATAAAGGTGCTGATGTTTTCAAAAGAGAAAAATATATTTTGTGACTACGCAGAGGCAATACTGAAGTCCGGTTTTAAAAGCGATGCAGTCGTTTCCGTGCGTGGAAATGTTGGGGATAAAATGGACGGTAAATTATATTTGTACCGTCCTGAATATGTCATATCTTTTGTATCGCCATGGATAATCCCCAAATCTATTTTGGATTCAGCACAAAAAGCGTCTATCAATTTTCATCCGGGGTCTCCTGATTATCCGGGAAACGGCTGTTATAATTTTGCACTTTACGAGGGCAGTAAACAATATGGCGTTACCGTTCATCATATGGAGGAAAAAGTGGATTCTGGCGATATTATCATGACGTCATATTTTGATATTTCACAGTTTGAAACGGTGGAAACCTTAAGGCTGAAAGCAATGAATCATCTGTTGTTTTGTTTTGAAAAAATAGTATCCTGTATTTCGTCCGATAATCCGCTGCCAACATCAAACGAAACATGGGGCCGGAAGCCGTTTACTCACAAGGATATGTATAAACTGTTTGAAATAGATCCAGAAAAACATGATAAAAGCGAAATGGAAAAACGGATCAAAGCAGCGGCATATCCTTCATACCCAGGTGCTTATGTAACAGTAGGAGGGCATAAGTTTTACTATCCGTATGACAGTAGAAAACCTATTGTTGAGTAGTGTTTATGCGGGAAAACCTGAGTGGCCGCTCCAAAGTAACCAAAAACAAACGGATGGCGTTGTGTTCCGCTAAACCACGGAATGTGAGGAGGCGCGTATGAAAAGCGTACTGATCGGTTCTGTTTCCACCAGTCAGGTGGTGCTGGAGGAGCTGATTGCGGCGGGTTGTCCGCCGGAGATGGTGTTTTCTCTGGACGAGGTTGTCTCGGCTAATGTGTCTGGCTATTATCCCATTCATGAGACAGCACAGGCCCACGGCATCCCGTGGCGGAAGTTCCGGAAGATCGGGGACCGGGAACACGCGGAGACCATAGCCTCCCTGGCCCCGGACTATATTTTTGTTGTTGGCCTGTCCCAAATCGTAGGGGAGTCTATCTTGGAGGCAGCGAAGAAGGGCGTGGTGGGCCTGCATCCCGCGCCCCTGCCCAAGTACCGGGGGCGCGCCGCCATGGTCTGGCAGATGTTGTTGGGCCTGGAGAAAAGCGCGGTTTCCCTGTTTTTGATCGACGAGGGCACGGATTCCGGCCCTATTCTGGGGCAGGAACCGTTTCTGATTGGGTCGGAGGACTATGCAGAGGACATGGAACGCAATTGCCTGGTGGCTCTGCGAACGCTGTTGCGCCGGGTAATACCCCAGCTCCGGGACGGAACTGTCCAGCCAGTCCCTCAGCGGGAGGAGGAAGCCACTTGGCTGCTCCGGCGGAGTCCCGAGGACGGAGCAATCGATTGGGAGCAGCCCATAGCGGACATCCATCGGCTGATCCGGGCGGTTTCCAGACCCTACCCTGGCGCGTTTTCTCACTACGATGGAAAACGCTTGGTGACTTTTTGGCGGGCAGAAATGGAGAAGAACCCCGGTTATATTGGGTTTCCTGGTCAGGTAGCTGAGAAAGATGAGAACTCTTTTGCAATCCTTTGCCGGGACGGTCTGCTGCGGGTGACGGACTGGACCTGTGAGGAGGCTTTCTGTATGTATGTGGGACATCGATTCCGGCAAAAGGGAGAAGTACGATGAAAGTATTAGTCGTTGCCGCCCACCCGGATGACGAGGTATATGGCATGGGCGGAACCATGGCAAAGCTGGCCGCTCAGGGACATGAGGTCCATGTACTCATCGTGACGGACGGCTGCACAGCTCAGTACGCCGATAGGCCGGATTTGCCGAGGATCATCAAAAGAAAACGCGATGAGGCTCTGGAGGCTAACCAACTTTTGGGAGTACAGCAGGTTCATTTCGGCATTTTTCCCGATATGCGGCTGGATACTGTCCCCCATGTGGAGGTAAATCGGCTGATTGAGGAGACAGTGGACGCCGTACAACCCAAGGCGGTGTATACCCATTTTTACGGGGACGTGAACTTGGACCATCAAATGGTCTACCGCTCTACTCTGGTGGCGGTCCGGCCGGTCCCCGGGCAGTGTGTGCGGGAGCTGTACTGCTACCGGGTGCCCTCCTCCACAGAGTGGAGTCCCCAGCTGGGACATACCGTATTCCTGCCCAACGTGATGACGGATATCAGTGGCTTTGAGGACGTGAAGGAACGGGCCCTGCTGGCATACCAGACAGAGGCCAGGGCTTATCCCCATCCCCGTTCCCCCCGATATATTCGGGAGACGGATCAGGCCAGGGGGTTGGAGTGGGGTTTGGGTCCCGCTGAGGCGTTTTGGTTGCTCCGGAAAATTAAGGGAGCGTACCATGAGAAAACGCATATGGATCATACCACTATGCCGTAGGCAGTGTGGGATCGGCGGTGAAACGTGGATTGGCGCGGACGCAGTGGTTGTGAGTAATATTACGGAGTCGGGCACGTATGTGTGGGTTCCGGCAAAGCGTTTACAGCCAAAGGAAGGTTGATTTATGCGCATTTTGATTCTCACGAATTATGACCTTGGACTCTATAAATTTCGCCGTGAATTGCTGGAAAAGCTCATAATAGATGAACACGAAGTGTTCGTTTGCGTTCCGGACGGTGAGTATGTCGAACGTATTAAAGCTCTTGGCTGTCAATACGTTCCCTGCGATCTTCTGGACCGTCATGGCACGAACCCTTTGAAAGAACTACAGTTGCTCAGCTATTACCAAAAGTTGTTGCGGGATATTCGCCCAGACATTGTGCTTACTTATACCATCAAGCCGAATGCCTATGGAGGCATAGTGTGTGCGCGGGCAGGTGTCCCGAATATAGCAACGATTACGGGGCTTCATGGGGCGGTTGAAGAACACGGCTTGATGCAGGTTATAACACTATCTTTGTATCGTGCGGGAGTGCGAAATGCGCAAAGAGTCTTTTTTCAAAACAAGAAAAATCTGACCTTTATGCAGAAGCATAATATAGCGCTCCATAATTATGCATTGGTGCAAGGCTCCGGCGTCAATTTAAGAACAAATTGCTTTGAGCCATACCCCCAAGAAAAAGAGAGAATCATTTTCCTAATCATTGGACGCATTGTGAGGATTAAAGGGACAGAAGAGATTCTGTATGCTGCAGAGATTGTTGCAAGAGAGCATTTGAATGTCGTATTTCGCTTTGTTGGGGAATATGAAGAATTTGACTTACAATCACGCATGGAACAAGCTGTCATCGGAGGCAACGTGGAATACCTCGGGGTGCAGGACAACGTACATTCGCTCATAAAGAACAGCCATGCGACCATCCATGCCTCCTATCGTGAAGGTATGTCCAACGCCCTTTTAGAATCCGCCGCGGCAGGACGCCCGGTGCTTGCGAGTAATATCCCCGGCTGCCGCGAAACCTTTGACGAGGGCGTGAGCGGCATTGGCTTTGAACCAAAAAACGTTGATGATCTGGTCCGCGCCATCAAAGAGTTTATCGCGCTGCCCCACGAACAAAAGGCGGCGATGGGTCGTGCGGGGCGCGAGAAAATGGAGCGGGAATTCGATCGCCAGATCGTGATCGACGCATATATGAGAGAAATACATATAGTAAAGGAAAATAAATATGGGACTTTATGAGGAACTGATAAACAAAAAGGCAACGCTGTCCGTCGTTGGTCTCGGTTACGTCGGTATGCCGATTGCAGTTGCGTTTGCAAAGAAGGTTAACGTCATCGGCTTTGATCTTAATACTGAAAAGATTGGACTCTACAAGTCCGGTGTCGATCCGACACATGAGGTCGGTGATGACGCCATCAGAAAGACAGCGGTCGAGTTTACTGCAGATGAAACCAAACTGTGTGAGGCAAAATTCCACATCGTCGCCGTACCAACGCCGGT
This sequence comes from Lachnospiraceae bacterium, assembly GCA_022510625.1. Taxonomy (GTDB): domain Bacteria; phylum Bacillota; class Clostridia; order Lachnospirales; family Lachnospiraceae; genus UBA3282. The sequence continues at coordinate 17,417 of JAFLTD010000039.1, read as the reverse complement.
GAACGCCGACCATACGCCCGATCTGACGCCGGTCGAGGGAGCAAGCGAAATTCTTGGACGTAACCTGACAAAGGGCAGCGTTGTTGTGTTTGAGTCAACGGTCTATCCCGGTGTGACGGAGGATGTCTGCGTTCCGATTCTTGAAAGGGAGTCTGGGCTGAAATGTGGAGTTGATTTCAAAATCGGCTACTCGCCCGAGCGTATCAATCCCGGTGACAAGGTACACAGACTGGAAACCATTACGAAGATCGTCTCCGGCATGGATGAGGAGACATTGGACACCGTTGCAAAGGTGTACGAACTGGTCGTGGACGCAGGTGTACACCGCGCGCCGTCCATCAAGGTTGCGGAGGCGGCGAAGGTCATAGAGAATAGCCAGCGCGACATCAACATCGCGTTTATGAATGAGCTGTCCATTATTTTCAATATAATGGGCATTGATACCAAGTCGGTGTTGGAAGCAGCAGGGACGAAGTGGAACTTTCTCAAGTTCTACCCCGGTCTTGTCGGCGGACACTGCATCGGCGTGGACCCATATTACCTCACCTATGAGGCGGAGATGCTTGGTTATCACTCACAAATCATCCTCGCTGGACGCCGGATCAACGACGATATGGGCAAGTATGTGGCAGAGAACTGTGTTAAGAGTCTGATTGCTGCGGACAAGCCGGTGCGACATGCACACGTTGCGATTTTGGGAGTAACTTTCAAGGAAAACTGTCCCGACACACGCAATAGCAAGGTTATTGACATTGTTGCCGAATTGCGTGAGTACGGCATCGAGCCGTTGATCGCGGATCCTCAGGCAGATGTTGCGGAGGTTGAGCGTCTCTATGGTGTCAAACTCGTTGGTATGGACGCCATCCGCGATATGGACGCGGTGATCCTTGCCGTGGCGCATAAAGAGTTTTCGGAGCTTTCAATGGAGGATATGGACAAACTCTACGGCACAGGCAAGAAAGTGTTGCTTGATATTAAGGGACTGCAAAACCGTGAGGCGTATGAGCGTGCGGGATACTGCTACTGGAGGCTGTAATTTTGACCGGAAAGGGACATACCTGATGGACAAGAAGAAACTGTTTGAAGTGTCTGCGAGAGATTACTCCCAGGCGCATGGCTTTTCCGTTTATTATCCGGCTTCACTGGATCGGCCATGCGATCACGCGGTGATGTTTATTAACGAAGCAAATGAGCATCGGATCTCAGAGCTATCCGATATAAAGCATTGTATTATTTTTTGTATGCCGTATCTGGCTATTCCAAATGAGACAGAAGAAAGCAATCTGTTTATCAGAACATCCGATCCCAGAACAGCGTACTGCCTGTTTTTCCGTGAACATCATATCGCAAACATGCCGGATTTTGAAGAGGTCAGTATGGTAAACGGCGCGCATATCTCTCCGCAGGCAAAAGTTGGCGAAGAGACTGTTGTTATGCCGTTTGCGTACATTGGCGGCGAGGTGTCTATTGGAAGGCGCTGTTATATCGGGGCGGGTGTCCGGCTTGTCGGCAGGGTGCGGATCGGTGATGACGTCGTTATTCGGGAAAACAGCGTGATTGGTGCGGACGGTCTGTCAACAGACCGGGACGAAAACGGTCAAGCTGCGACAATGCCGCAATTTGGCGGCGTAACGATTGAAGACCGTGTTCAAATCGGTGCGCTGACAGTCATTGCGAGGGGTGCGATCGACGATACGGTCATTGGCGCGGGTGCAAAAATTGATAACAGTTCGTTCATATCCCACAATGTAAAAATTGGAAGCGACACGCTTGTTGTAGGTGAGACAATTTTCTTTGGCGGATCATCCACTGGAAGCGGCGCATTTATTTCCGGCAATACCGCTGTGCGGAACAAACGGAAAATAGGGGAAAAGGCGTTTGTCGGAATGGGCTCTGTTGTGACGAAAGATGTTGCGGATGGAGCGATCGTTTGTGGAAATCCCGCGCATGAGATCAAACAGGAGTGAAAGAAGAATGGATTTCAACCCGAGCTATTCGGAATATCGCAAAATCATCAGAGACGTCAAAGAAACCGGCAAGTATATGAGCTATGAGGAAGCCTTAGGCAAGCCTGAGTTTGTTATCATGCGCCATGATATTGAGTTTTCCATTGAACGGGCATATGCGCTGTCGCTTATTGAGTCGGAAGAAGATTTCCGCAGCACCTATTTTGTCCAACTCACAAATGATTCCTATAACGCTATCTCAGGCCGTGGCCTAAAAATGCTGAGGGATATGAGCGAGAGAGGGCACCATATCGGGCTTCACTATCATGTGCATGGTCAAAGCGACCCGGTGCTGGTACGCGATGGTGTTCGGGACGAACTGCGTATTTTGTCTGAAATGTTAGGGGTCAAGGTCGGCTGCTATTCCTTTCATCGCCCCAAAAAGGAAATTTATTACTATGACATTTCCATCCCAGGGGCAATCAACGCATATTCCAAGGATTTTTTTACTTATGTAGAGGATATGACCGATGATACTGTACTTGATGTCAAGTATATTGCGGATTCCAAGCACCGTTGGAATTATGGTTACCCAGACTATGAAACGCTGATGAAGTATCCAAAAGTCCAGCTGCTGCTCCATCCTTTCTCATGGACAAAAGAAGGATACGACAACTTCCGGAACTTTTCCCATTTGATCGATGAAAAACGGGATTGTTTGATCGAGACGCTAACAGATGAGTTCCAACGCTTCGTTGAGGTAAAAGAACAAATTCTGATTGAAAAAGGACTGAAGGAGGGCTGAGACATGGGATATAGAGATGTTGCCTTTCCGAAAAATACAACCTTTCTTGTCACCGGCGGGGCAGGGTTCATTGGCTCGAATCTTTGCGAATCGCTTTTGAAACTTGGGTGTCGTGTCCGCTGTTTGGATGACTTGTCCACGGGCAAGCAGACAAATGTCGACTTGTTTGCGGATAACCCCAATTACACCTTTATCAAGGGCGACATCAAAGACCTCGATACCTGCCTAACTGCCTGCGAGGGTGTCGACTACGTGCTTAACCAGGCAGCGTGGGGCAGCGTGCCCCGCAGCATTGAGATGCCTCTTTTTTACTGCGTGAACAATATTCAGGGGACGCTGAACATGATGGAGGCAGCACGGCAGAGAGGTGTGAAGAAATTCGTTTATGCGTCCAGTTCCAGTGTCTACGGAGACGAGCCGAATCTCCCAAAAACAGAGGGACGCGAGGGCAATCTACTTTCTCCGTACGCGCTGACGAAGCGTTGTGACGAGGAATGGGCAAAGCAGTACACGCGGCACTTTGGCTTGCCGACGGTGGGGCTGCGGTACTTCAATGTGTTCGGCCGACGGCAGGATCCAGACGGCGCATATGCCGCAGTGATTCCGAAGTTCATCAAGCAGCTGATGAATGGCGAACGCCCGACGATCTATGGCGACGGGCAGCAGAGCCGCGACTTTACCTATATTGAGAACGTTATCGAGGCGAACCTGAAAGCCTGCCTTGCGGGTACGGAAGCGGATGGTGAGGCGTTCAATATCGCCTACGGCGGCAGGGAGTATCTTAATGACATTTTCTTCGGACTGACCAAGGCGCTCGGCGTAGATATCCAGCCCATCTACGGTTCGGAGCGCCCGGGGGATATCAGACACTCAAATGCGGATATCTCCAAGGCGAAGCGGCTGCTGGGCTACAACCCGGACTGGAATTTCGAGCGTGGGATCCAAGCCGCAATTGAGTGGTATCGGGAGAATCTATAGATGTTCACACCTGCTTGAGGGAGGAGTCTCGTGTACTTACTTCGACTGGATGACGCCAGTGAGCACTGGAATAGAGAAAACTGGCAAAGAATGCATGATATGCTGACCGCATACGGTATCAGGCCAATCGTCGCGATTATTCCGCATAACGAAGATGAGAAACTGCTGCAATATCCGATTGACAGGGCCTACCGTGATACAATCAGAGCCTGGATTGACGAAGGGTGGACACCTGCGCTGCATGGTTATAGCCATAAGTATATTACAAAGAGCGGGGGGATTAATCCTGTTAATCATTACTCTGAATTTGCTGGTGTAAGCTTGAACATTCAGCGCGAGAAAATTTCACGAGGCGTAGAAGAATTCAAAGAAGTCGTGGGCAAAGAGCCTGAAGTTTTTGTTGCGCCGGCACACACATTTGATGAAAACACGTTAGAAGCGCTGCGGTTGGAATCCAATATTCGCGTTATTAGCGATACCATTGCAAGTGACGTCTACTACCGGGATGATTTCTACTTTATACCCCAGCAAAGCGGACGAGTGCGTAATTTGTGGATGAGGCTCATAACGTTCTGCTATCACCCGAACGTTGAAACAGATTGTTCGTTTAAAGAAATGGAGCGTTTTATAGAAAAATATGCGTCCAGATTTGTGCCGTTTGAATCGCTGGAATTGAAAAAAAGGGAAAAAGGTTTCTATGACAATGCGCTTTCCTACTTGTATTTCGCAAGACGGAAGTGAGTATAAAAGCAACGCAACAGGAGAGTTGATCGTGAAACAGGTCGTGCATTTGATTACCGGTCTTGCCAAGGGCGGCGCGGAGACGATGCTGTACCAGGTACTGAAATACCGGCAAAATCAGGAGTTCAACTACAGGATCATCAGTTTGGGCGGTGGGCGCTATTATGAAGAATTGATACGTGAGCTGGGTTATGAGGTAATTGAGCTTGATTTCCGCAGACATCCTTTGAGCGGGTTCTTTCGCCTTTGCAGAGAGCTCCGGGGAGCGCATACGCTGTGCTGCTGGATGTATCATGCGAATCTGGTTGGTTATCTGGCGGCGCACAGAGCCGGTGTTGACCGTGTTGTCTGGTGCATCCGGCACAGCGATCTCAGCCCTGCGCACAATAAAGCACGGACGCTTCGAATCAATCAAATTTGTGCACGACTGAGCAAAAACGTTTCTGCTATTCTCTACAACGGAAATCGCGCACGTACCGTTCACGAGGCGGCGGGTTATTGCCACGAGAAAGGAGTCATCGCGGACAACGGATGCGACTGTGAGGAGTACAGGGCAGACGGAGCCGCCGCACAAAGCCTGCGCGAGGAATTGAATATTCCAGCTGAAAAACAGGTCATTTTGTCCGTTACAAAGGATACACCAATCAAGGATATACCGACCTTTATCAAAGCGTTCGGAATGCTGCACAGACAAAATGGCGGATTGGTTGCTGTTCTATGCGGCGCAGGTGTTGATGCAGACAACGCGCGGATTTCCGCGCTGAGCCTTGAGGCGGGGCTTGAGATTGGGAAAGATATTTTCTTGCTCGGGATTCGGCATGACGTATCACGCTTACTTGCTGCGTGCGACTTGTATGTGCTTCATTCGGCGGGGGAGGCATTCCCCAATGCACTGCTGCAGGCGATGGCTTGCGGTTGCGTGTGTGTGACAACGGATGTCGGCGATGCGAAAAGAATTTTGAATAGCGACGTTTGTGTTGTGCCTCCTGGCGAGCCGGAAGCGCTTGCAAAAAAAATTACGGAATTGTTGGAGTTGCCGCAGGAAACAGTGGATGCTATAGGGTGTAGGAACCGCGCACGGGTTCAGGAGAATTTTGATATCCGAGAGATTGTGAAGCAATATGAGAAAGTGTTTTAAGATTGAAAGAGGATTATTATGTTGAGATGATTATTGTTAGTCGCCTTTCGCATTAACAGCAAGTTAACAGCAGAATGTTATTTTTGTTTGAATGATGGAGAGATTTCCTATGTGTGGCATATGCGGTTTTTGCAGCAAAAAATCCATTCCAATGCAGCTGTTCAAGAAGATGAACGATTCCTTGGAGCACCGTGGACCGGACGATTCGGGCGAAGTGATTTACGAGGCAAAAAATGGGTATTGCGTTGGGCTTGCACAACGTAGATTGTCTATTATTGACTTATCATCTGCAGGTCATCAACCTATGACTTCGGTGGATAGCCGACTATCTGTTGTTTTCAATGGTGAGATATACAATTATTTGGAATTAAAGAATGAGCTGAGAGACTATCCGTTTCGCACAAGCAGCGATACTGAGGTTATCCTTGCCGGCTACCTAAAATGGGGAGTACAATGCGTTGAACATTTCAATGGTATGTTTGCCTTTGCGCTTTACGACAGAGATAGTGAGGAACTTTGGTTGTTTCGAGACAGAATCGGCAAAAAGCCTCTATACTATTTGATAGACGATCAGAATATTGTTTTTGCTTCAGAACTAAAGCCGATCATGCTTTTCCCGGGTTTTCAGAAGGAAATTCGTCGCGACATTTTACCACGCTATTTAGTACATGGATATATCAATGCACCGGATACGATTTTTCAGAATGTTTATAAATTGGAGCCCGGAAGTTTCCTGCGTTTTGCAAGCGGAAAGGTAGAAACTTACAAATACTGGGACATTGCTGAAACCTATCGCAATATGCACAAAATCCTTGTCAAGGATTACGCGGAGGCAAGAGAGGAGCTTAAGCGCTTACTGCAGCTGGCGGTCAAACGCCGCATGATTGCCGATGTTCCACTTGGTGCGTTGCTCTCCGGGGGCTACGACAGTTCTCTTGTTTCTGCTATGGCGCAAGAGAGCTCCGGTTCCACGCCGTTGAAGACATTTTCTATTGGTTTTCATCAGAAAGACTACAACGAGGCGGAATACGCAAAAGCTGTAGCTACCCACCTCAGTACGCGGCATACAGAGCTATATTGTGACGAACAAGATTTAATCAAATTGATCGAGGCAATCCCATATTACTATGATGAACCGTTTGCGGACTCATCTCAAATACCGACCATGCTTGTTTCAATGTTAGCAAAGCAGGATGTCACGGTTGTACTTTCCGGTGACGGAGGAGATGAGTTCTTCTGCGGATATAATGACTATGAACGAGTCCGGCTGGCGCAAAAGTTGGATGCAATAGGTGCGATTGCGCATGCGTTTGGACAGATAGGAAACATGGAGGCACACTATCCGATATTCGTGAGAACGGTTACTCGGAACAGAAACCCGCAAACTAAGACACAACTGATTTCTGACTTTTATACGAATCCTGCTGAAAATATGGTTTTGAATTTGCGCGGAGAAAAAAAACAACCTATTCGGTACGAAATGGAGTGCCGCTATCACGAACAGAATTGGCAGATACGTAGAATGCTGCTGGATATGGATACCTATCTGCCGGGTGATATCTTAGCCAAGGTTGACCGTGCGTCCATGAAGTATGCGCTTGAATGTAGATGCCCGATTTTAGACAGAGACGTGATGGAATATTCTTTCCGAATCCCGCATGAGTTCAAGTACCGGAACAGGCAAAAAAAGGCGATTCTGAAGGATATCACTTATGATTATATTCCGAAAGAACTTATGGATCGCCCTAAAAAAGGATTTGCTGTTCCTTTGGATCAATGGATGCGCGGCGAGTTGAAAGAGCAACTGCTCACGTATGCGGATGAAGGATATCTGCAACAACAGGACCTGTTTGACTCTGCAATAATACACCAATTAATCGAAAACTATTTGAATAAAGGCGATGCTGGAGCAAATACTGGCAAAAATTATTCTAAAATTTGTTGGAGTTTTTATGTGTTTCAGCAATGGTATCAAAAATGGATAAAAAAATGAAGAAAAAGTTATTATTAATCGTGCCGAATTTGCGATTCGGTGGGCAGCAGCGTGTGATAGCCAATGTGGCCCAAATCATGACGTCAGACTATGATGTGACAGTCGTGCTGTTCGATGGACGAGATCCGGCATTTCATGTGGATTGCCGGGTGGTCGATTTTTCAATCCCAGCCGCTCCGGGACGCTTGCGAAAGATAAAGAATGTGCTTTTGCGTGCATATAAGCTTCGAAAGCTGAAACGGAAAGAACAATTTGATTTTTGCCTTTCTACTGGTCCAACAGCGAATTTGATAAATGTGCTCTCCAAAGGCCATGGAATGACTATTGTCCGAACCAGCAGTTATGATGATTGCAAAAAGAATACAATTAATCGTTATATTTTTCGTCATTGCGATTGTGCAATTAGTTGTGCAGAATTGACTCGCAAAAAACTAATTTCCACATTTGATTTATCCCCAGAAAAGGTATTTACAATTTATAATCCACTCGATATACATACAATCCTTGAGCGTGGAAATGAAAATGTTTCTGATTATGTTTTCTCAGCCCACACGGTTGTCTCACTTGGACGGCTTGATGCCGGGAAAAATTTTCCTCGTATAATCAAAGCGTTTTCTTTGGCGAAAAAGGAGATTCGTGATGCACAGCTTCTGGTTATCGGAGACGGTGAAGAGAAAAAAAAGCTTGAGGAGGTGATTGGCCAGTTTAAATTGCAGGATTCTGTTACATTGTTGGGTTTTCGTATAAATTCGGCACCGTATTTAAAACGATCTTGTGTTTTTGTACAAGCATCTTTTGTTGAGGGGTTTCCCAATGCTCTGGTAGAGGGAATGTGTTTTCTGCCAGTCATTGCCGCCGATTGTAAAAGCGGACCGCGAGAGATACTCAGCAATGGGCGCTTGGACGTGGTATGTAACGGAATCGAGGAAGCGGACTATGGCATACTCGTCCGTCCGGCGAATATGGACGAACTTAAGCGGGATATTAGTGAAGAGATTACTGAGAACGATCGTCTGCTTGCGGAAGCGATTCTAGTGTTGTTGCAGGACGAGGATAAACGAGAGAAAATGAAAAAACGTGCCGCAGAACGAGTGAAAAGCTTTACCTTTAATCGCTTTAGGGATAGCTTAGTGGATATACTTGAACAATAGTTGCCCACATATAACTGTTTAGGCCTACGCAATACAGGGCTGGTCCTTAACTGCCAACAAAATTGCGATTGACATAATGTTTTTTGGTATAGGATAGATTTATATTCAGATAAATAATTCTTCCAGTATAAATTGCCGTATGTTATGATAGAAAAAAGGCGTTGACTTTTATGGGAAGACATGAAGTGTATCAGATAAAATTGACCGATGACGAGCACTCCATGCTTAACAAAATGCTCAAAAATTAAACCGCCTGCAAGACAGTCCTGAAATTTTACCAAATTCTGCGAAACCTTGATGAAATAAATGGCTGCAAACTGACATATGCCCAGGTTGCCCTCGCCTATGCGGTCTGTCCTGCAACTGTTGGAAGAAAAAGCACGGATTGCACTGGAGACGCCTGTAAGCAGGGTAACAATCCGCAGGGCACTTAAAAAACGAACTCCAGCCTCATAGAAGCGACTAATGGTGTATTCCGCGCAAAGGTGATGATGAATATGCAAATCACAATTATTGTGCCAACGTACAATCGAAAAATGACTTTGCTAAGAACGCTGCAAAGCATAGAAAGACAAACAGTAAAGGATTTTTTTTGCATTATTGTGGACGATGGATCAACGGATGGGACAAAACAAATGATAGAAGAAATGAGAAATGAACTATCATTTGATTTTGATTATTTCTATAAAGAAAATGGAGGTGTCTTATCTGCGAGGCTTTTTGCGATAGAACGAGCGAAAACAGAACTTATTATGCCGATTGACTCAGATGATGAACTTACAGAGGATGCGGTAGAGGTTTGCTTGAAGACGTGGAACAGTCTTTCTTCAGAAGATAAAAAAAAATATTATGGGTTGAAATGCCTGTGCCGTGATTATGAGACGAATAAGGTTTTGGTTGGTTTTTTCCCGGACGATATAAATACTTGTTCATATAGGAGATATTTCAAAGCAGATGCTCATGGAGAGAGAATCTTTATAAGTCGGAGAGATGTTTTTTTACAGCAGCATCGAGAATATTTACTACTTATGAAAGAAGCAAACTCGCATTTTGTGCCCGAGGGGATTTTACATCTTAAATATCAATTGCAATATCGTTATTATTGCATAAATAAAGTGATACGTATATATCACCGGGAAGATCCTAATTCACTTTCACGTTCACCAATGAGCAAAGAGTCCTGCAGGATATCCTATTTTGCGCATACATATATTTTAAAGCATTTCTTTCCAAATGAAAAATTGCCTCTAAAGCTATATTTTCAGCAAGCACTATATGCAATAAAATTTGGACTGCTGCTCAACTATAGAATGACAACGATATTCCATGATGTTGGAAATACGCATAATCGCGTTGTTTTGACATTGTGTCTGCCATTTGGGATTGGAAACTATTTGCTTGGGAGAAAAATTGTTGAGCAGAATACGCAGTGAATGCACGTAAGTTGATTAGCTGATTCCCTTTTGAAAAGGCCGAAGCTTAACCAGATAGGTTAGCAACAAAGGAATACACCTAATGGAAGAAAAAAACTAACGATCTTTATGCTACTAATTAGTATAAAATGTTGAGCAAAATGTGGGGGTTATTCAATGAAAGACAATCGCTTTACGGTTAAACAAAAGTTTCCACACACGCTAAAATTTAATAAATATGCATATAAAATCCACACAGAAACAAAGGAATTGAAAGGGATCAAAAAATATGCGAGAATCTTGGGGGGGGGGGGCAGAGAGCTAGTAAGACACAATTTTAACCTGTGGGATTATATGGATGAGCTAAAAAATAACAATTACATAATTGAACTGGAGGATGGGATAAAATTTTATCTTCCATATTGTCAGTATTTTGACACCATTCAGATGGAAATTGCCAGAGATGATGATTTTTATGATGGCAAGAATCTTGAGTATCTTAAGGAAAAAATTATAAAACCAGGAATGGTAATTTTGGATATTGGTGCTAATATAGGAAATCATACAGTTTTTTTTGCAAAAAAGTGTATGGCCGCACATGTTTATTCCATTGAACCGCAAAAAAATGTTTATGAAATACTTGAGAAAAACATCTCATTGAACAGTCTCGATGATGTTTGTACAATTTATAATATTGCATTGGGAGAAAGTTTAGGAAAGGCCGATATTGCATTTTATAACAGAACTAATTGCGGAGGAACTAGGTTGACAATGAGCGATGACGGAGATATTGTGATGTCTACATTAGATGGAATGAATCTGCCAGATATTGATTTTGTAAAGATTGATGTGGAAGGTTTCGAATATAATGTATTAAAAGGCGGTGAAAAGCTTTTGAGAAGTATGAGTCCAATTCTTTATGTTGAGATAAACGATGAGAATTACCAAAAAGTGAGTGCTTTGCTGAACTCATATGGATATACTATGACAGAAAAAGTTAATCAAGGCGACTATTTATTTAAAAAAAGATAGTTGCAGGTGTCAGCGAGAAATTGAGTCAGATGCTCTCTGTATCCATCTGAATACACTACTTTTTGAAGGGAAAGGATCACTGAAAAGTTAAGAAAAGTGCCAGTTATAAATAAACCGGAATGAGAAGTTATTTAGCACGAGTTTTTCGGATTCAGGATGTGAAGTTAAATAATGCCATATATAATTATTTTTTCATGCGTTTTTATTTTGGGTGTGTTCGATTATATATCGTTCAATCAGTATCCTATAATTGTACTTGGAAAACATAGATATAGAATCGATTTCTTTTATTGGCTTATACTGGCCTTGCTTCTGTTAGCTGCTTGGTTTAGAAATCCATATTGGGGACCCGACTCAATAAATTATTCAGGAGCGTATGCGGCTGCTGCAAGAGGTAACATATCGAGTTATGAATATGGATATATTTTGCTTCAGAAACTTTGTGTAATGTTTCAGCTGGATTATCAAGGATTTACCCGTGTGATTGCAATTTTGATGTATCCATTGCTGTTTTTGGCCTATGGGAAAAGGAATGAAAGGTCGTTGCTCATCCTATCCTATGTGGCAATGAACTATTTTGATTCATTTGCAATACATCGAAACTACATAGCTTGCACTTTTATGCTTCTGGCATATGATAGCTACATCGAAAAGAAATATAAGACCGCATGTATTTTTGTGATAGTCGCTTGTTTATTTCATAATACGACTTTTATATATATATTTTTGCTGTTGATGTCCAGGAAAGAAAGGGGGAAAAAGTATTGGGTATCCTTAGTTATCATCGCTGCAATTATATATATATCTGATATATATCGTATTATTTTTTATTTACTGGGGCTCATTAATGGAAGATATCTCGCCTATCTTGCAGGTCTTATGGACGGAGCTGTACCGTCGCGTGGCAGTACCATATACACTATCCTTTTGCTTCTGGCATTAATACTTTCTGTACTCTATCAGTCTAGAATAGATAATTCGGAATGCAGAATTCTTCAGAATTTTTTATGCTATATTGCCGTATTTACCATATTTTTTCCATGGTTTCCGAATTATTCGAGAGTAATTAGAGTGTCGTTTGTGCTCATTGCGATTCTCGTTTCAGAAACAATTCATGTGATGAAACAAACCAATCGCAGGATAACGGTTTTTATGTATAGCCTAATATTGTTTGTTGCAATGTATTTTAATCAGGGATTCTTTTTAATGGAAGGGATGTTTTCCAAATAATATGATTCGAATCACTTCTAAGATATTAAAGATCCTGTCAAGTAAGCAAAAAATAATGCTGGTTAAGCTTGTGCTTATGATGATCCTTGGCGGGGTCATGGAGTCGTTGAGCGTGTCGCTTATCTATCCGCTTATTACTGCGGTAATGAATGAGAATGATTGGAATCAGCCTTGGTATGCTCAATTTATCTGCAGGATATTTCATGTTTTTAGTCAGAGAGACTATATAATAATACTGCTTGTTTCGCTAATTATGATTTTTATTTTGAAGAATGTATATCTTTTGCTGGAATACTATGTTCAGTACTCCTTTATTGCTGCGTGCAGATTCAAGCTTCAACGTAATTTATTGCAGGTTTATCTTAGAAAGCCATATGAGTTTTATCTGAATGTAAACAGTGGCGAAATCATCAGAATCATATCGAATGATACTGTGCAGGCGTTTCAACTTATGCTTGGTGCGGTTTCCTTATGTACTGAAACTATAATCAGCATTGCTCTGTCAATCACGATATTTGTGATAAGTCCTCAAATTTCGATTGGTTTGTTTTTTGTTTTGCTGTTTGAATTGGCAGTAATTTTTAAGGTCATCAGGCCAACTATGAGAAAGATTGGGAATTCGGGAAGATACCATAATGCTATGGTAAACAAATGGGTTTTGCAATCAATACAAGGTATTAAAAGTATCAAAGTTGCTGGGAATGAAAATTATTTTCTACAAGCGTATATAACGCACGCAGAGCGTGCTGTGGAAGCTGATAGAAAAAGTCAAACACTCTCCAATGCTCCAAGGTTGATGATAGAAGCGGTTACTATTGCCGGCGTGATGCTGATCATTCTAATAATGATTCTGCTTGGAGCGGAGCTTGCGTTTATTGTCCCGCAGCTATCGGCCTTCTGTGTTGCAGTAATGCGGTTGCTGCCAAGTGCGAACAGGATCAGTACGGCATATGCTAACCTCTCGTTTTACGAGGGCGCATTGGACAATATCATAAAAGTTATCGCATCCGTGGGTGAAATGGAAGAGGAGGATTGGGCGGACAACGGATCTGGGAGTGCTGTTCCCCAATTGTCCTTTAAAAATTATATTGCTTTGAAGAACATCTCTTACCATTATCCGAATACAGAAAAAGTTGTACTTCACGAGCTTAATATGGAAATATGCCTTGGGCAGTCGGTGGGCATAATTGGCGCTTCCGGCGCTGGAAAGACAACACTTGTGGATATCTTATTGGGGTTACTTTCTCCACAAACGGGACAAATCTTTATTGATTCTGTCGATATTAACTTGAATAAGGAAGAATGGAATAAACATATTGCGTATATACCGCAAACGATTTTCCTCATGGATGGAACAATTAAGGAAAACGTAGTATTTGGAATGCCGTCAGATTTGGTGAACGAGGAGCATGTATGGGCAGCATTACGTGATGCGCAAATGGAGAAATTTGTTCGCGATTTGCCGGATGGTTTAGATACAAGTGTAGGAGAGGCAGGTATACGTTTGTCAGGCGGGCAGAGACAGAGAATTGGGATCGCCAGAGCCTTGTTTACAAATGCGGAAATACTTGTTTTCGATGAAGCTACATCGGCACTTGATAATGAAACGGAAGCAGCCATCATGGATTCCATTGAACATTTGAGAGGAAAAAAGACGCTTATTATTATTGCGCATCGTCTATCAACAATTGAAAAATGTGATGTGCTGTATAGTGTGAAAAACGGTAGAGTCGAACGAGAAAGATAATGGCGGATATTATGCTGTTAGAAGCTGTTTATCAACTATTATCATTGCGTATCGGTTAATGAAAATCGAGCGTCACAATCATGTTTACCGTGCAAAACTGAGGAAAAAGTATGCATAACATAGGAAAAGGATGGAAATAGAATGGATAAAATAAGAAAAAAGTTTACAATTGCTGCAAAAAGAATCATATCAACGTGCTCCATGCCAATAATATATATTTATACAAGAATACTACAGCGTGTGTTTCCAATTAAGTTTTATTCGGAAGAATATACGCTCCAGAAATTGATTGAAGGTGGCTCTATCGGCAGATTTGGAGACGCTGATCTCAATATTGCCCTTGGGCGCGGAAGCGTCAGATATCAGGAATATAGTGAGACCCTTGCAGGCAGGCTGCGGGAGATCTTGGCGCTCGATATGAATACCACGCCCGGATTTCATGTGGCATTAAATCCACTTTTGAACACCTATCATGGATATACAAAGCGTAGTATAAGATTCTGGTGCGTTTTCAACTCAACAAGATTACAAAGCATATACTGCCTGGTTCGTAAAAACCAAATCTACTATGATGCATTATGCTTTCGGGTCGCGGCATTAAAAGAGGAAAGCTATGAAGTAATAGAGCATCGAATTTCAAAAGTAAAGCAAATTTGGGAAGGAAAAAGAATCCTGATTGTTGAGGGCGATATGGGTGAATTGGCACGGTTGAGGGAGAATACATGTTTGGGAGTTGGAAGCGATTTTTTGGCAGGCGCTAAAAGCATTCAAAGAATCATTGCTCCATCAAGAAATGCTTTTGCAAAATATGATGAAATTTTAGAGACAATCTGCAGATGCTATAATCATGACCTGGTTTTAATTGTATTGGGAATGACGGCGACTGTTTTAGCTTATGATTTGTATCGAAGAGGTATTCGTGCGATTGATTTTGGGCAAACGCATAGAACATATCTTCAGATTATGGAAAACCTTTCTGGAGAAGCCGGTGCAAAAATAACTGTAGAGCAATGGAAAGAACAGATAATAGAAAAGATAGACTAATATGCTAAGTGCAATGTAAAATCTATTTATGGCGGGGATAAGAAACGTAAGCGGGAATAACTATCTGAACGGGCAGCTGTAAGAGTTGAGATATGCCGCTATTTTCATGATACAGTTTTGCATAACGGTTGGTTTGATATAGGGAAACAGCCATTCAGTTTGGGGAGATATGCGGTCGGATGTTATTATTATGTTATAGTAAACGACGATAAAATTAGCATTTGAGCTCCTCAAGCCCCGCAAAACAACTGCACTGTCTCAAAGACCATGTGCAAAAATTAACGACGTTTACTATAGTTGCCGAATATTAAATAAAATTCATCCAAAGCATATTCTTGTGATGGGATTAGGGCAATCAACAAAAAACATGGATGCATATGCAGGGAATTTTGAATGTGGATATACGGTTATTGAGCATAACGAGAAGTGGAAGGCTTTTTTTGCAAATCCAACGAGCTTTCTCCAATAACAAATATCAGAATTGTCCCATTGAAATTTGGATACAACAAAATTGCTGAGGGATACAATTACGTGTGATACGATGAAGAATTATTTAAAAAGGCTGTAGATGGAAGAAAGCTTGTTTTAATTTCAGTCGATGGCCCGTTTGGCGATTAGAATAAAAACTCATCGGAAAGTCTTATAGCAAGATTGATGTTTTTGACTGCTTGTCTCAAGGCCTCTGTGATAATTTTGCTATTGTAATTGAAAACAATGATCGAAAAGGAGAGTAAAATATGGTATATGAAATAGAGAAAAGACTATCTGACGGAAGTATTGCGCTTAAAAAGGGAACGTATGTTGGGGAAACCGATCTGTGCGTTATAGCGTCAAAGGGATGGGGTTTTCTGTGTACTTTAATAGGGGGATATGACAATGAATGAAACGAGACAATATGAAGACCCGATTGATCTTCTTGCTTTAATGGTCCAGGCGTTGCGCAAGTGGCCGGTACTTTTGGCGGCTATGCTGATTGGAGCAATGCTCTTGGGTGGGTATAAGTGGCTCGTTCCAGTGGACCGTACCAGTGAGGTCGAAGCGCTTCAGTCGGCAATTGACGCGAACCGCATAAGCATTGAAAACAATGAAGAAACTATCAAAACAAACGAATTGGCCATTGAAGATTATAAAGAAAAGATTGTCGAAGACAAAGAACTTCTTCCCGTCCGTGAGGAACAGCTCACCCAATGGGAGGAATTGCTGTTCTCGCTGAAGAACTCACTGAAGGAAAGTCAGGGCCTGCTGACCGATTTGTCCTTGACAGCAGATCAGTATGCGGCTATCATCATGCAGATTAATACCTTGGCGGAGAAAATACTAACAGTCAGTGCGCAGGTAGAGGTGGCTGAGCAGAGAATCCCCAATACGGAAACTGAGATCAAGAATCTTGAAAAGGGAATCGAGACATTGGAAGATAACATTGAGAATATTATCGAAGTTAACGAGGAATTGCGGGAACAAATCGACGAGCAGGAGGCACAGATTGCTGATTTATTGGTGACCCGCGCGAACGTAAGTCTCAAGACAGTTATGAAATATGCCATTCTTGGCGCGGCGTTGGGGGCGTTTATCTTCTGCGTTGTGATTTTTCTACAGTTTAGTTTGGATCACAGACTACATACTTCTTGCGAGTTGAAAGAGAAATATAACTTTCTGATTTTGGGTGAGTTCAGTTCTGAAGCCGCCAAAAAACATGGAAAATTTGGCCAGTGGCTGGACAAGCTGTCCGGAGATGTGCAGGCTTTTCCGGGGGAGCGGCATATGTATGAGCTAATTGCCGCCGGTGTGCAGGCACTTGAAGCAACGCTGCCCATGCGGTTGGCAGTTACAGGAACGGTGAGCAAAGAAATTCTGGAGCAAATCGGAGAGCAGCTGAAGTCCTTGTTGCCGGACACTTATAAGATCGAAGTGGAGACCAACCCGGTATATAACGCGGCGTTTCTGGTCAATTTGAAACAGTACACGGTGTTGTTGGTGGAAGCGAAAGGCATTTCCGACAAAAGGGAGATCGAAAAGCTGGCCGGGGTTCTGCACCGCAACGAAGTAAAAGTGATTGGCGCTGTGGTGAAATGATACATAATAAGCAAATCGCTGTTTTTCTCGGTTTAAGAACCTGTACTCATAAACGCTTGAGTAGGGTGTGGGAATGGGAAATAATGACCATAGTCTCAGCGGAAGAAACAGAAATTTCATAATCTTT
>JAFLTD010000038.1 GCA_022510625.1 Lachnospiraceae bacterium | reverse complement strand
CAGCCAAATCCTCCTGCGTCATATTTCCTCTCAGATGTCTTAAAAACTGCAAATTCTTTCCGAAGCTCATAAAATATTCTCCTTTTCATTTTCTTGCGCCGCGCCGCATTATCAATATAGTATTTTCCTCGACAAGCTGCAACCAATCTATATGTGCTTTTTTTGGGGATTGCGCAACTTCAAAGTGCGAAAACAAATCATTGTAAGATATATTCTGCATCCTCCAACGGAAATGTCACCTGCCAATTTCCCTTTGTTCTGTTCTTACAAGTGACGAAATAACCATAGGCCTGATAACTTTCAATATCCTCCGGTGAGATATCATAAACGATTTCGTCATAGCTGCCCGATTTTTCATCATCCCAAAAGCTGATTGAATAGTTCCCCGCACTATTGCCTGCTTCATCCCGCAGATCAATATAGCCATTATTGTCATATGTTAAAATATCTTCAAAATATATTTGTATATGAAGCTTGTTGTCGATAAAGCCGGCATTTGTTACGGTGACGCCGTCCACAGGGGAAAGAATACCGCCTTCGATCGGTACTAAGCAGTCAGTTCCGTAATCAACATTCATCATGCCGCCACCGCCCCTGATGGATTCCGGTCTCTGCGTTTCTTCTGCCGTCGTAATCTTGCTCAAGTCGAGGTCGGACAGTTTTGCATCAAACTTATTTTTATTACTCAAGAATTCGGAAAACGAGAACGTGATTTTATCCCCCTTGATTTTTTCATGATTCATCTGGCTGATGTGAATCAAAAAAGCTGCCGTCCCTGCCTCTTCGTCAAAAGAAACAAAACTACAGGAGGCGACCGAGTCAAAGGGTCGATTGATTCTATAGCTGTCAAACAGATCAGTTGTCACATCGATTCTGTTATCGGTTAAATCCTGTAAAGATATATAAATCAATGCTTCATTTTCATAGATTGCGGCAGAAATAACCTCCATCCTGATTCCCTGATCTTCACAGGACAACTTCACCGGCTTGAGTGCCTGCGCGACTGTAGGAGAAATGTTATAGAATATTTGATAAACGGGATCGACGGCTGCCGCCAGCGCAGAAACGGACATTGTAAAACACAATAGGACAGCCGCTGCCCAGGATATCGCTTTTCCTATAGATTGTCCCCTTCTCTGTACGGCAAATGATTTCGCGTCTTCGATTATTCTTTCATCTATTCTGCCGATCGCATCTATCAGCTTATCTACATCAGAATTATTCGTATAAATATTATCTATAACAAGATTATCTGTACTTAGCATATCTGTGCTCATATAAATACTCCTTCTTCGTTCAATCTGAATAACAGTTTCTTGCGGATTCTGTACAACATTGATTTGACTTTGCTGACGCTGTATCCAAACCGCCTGCTGATGGCGGCAATATCATCAAAATACCAGTATCGGCAGATAAAGATACGACGCTCGACAGCGGGTAATCCATCAAGAAACCGACCTATGATTTCCGCAAGTTCTTTCTCCTGCAATTCTTCCTCCAAAGATTTGTTGCCCGGAATACACTCGGAAAGTTCTTCGTATACGAGCGCTGTTTCACCTCCGCCGCGCTTTTTTGTTCTGGCGTACCGCCATCTTTTCAGACTGACATAGCGCGTGAGTTTCCCTAAAAAAGCGGACAAAACAGAGGGTATATGCGGCGGTATGCTGTTCCACGCATTCATCAGCACATCGTTTACGCATTCTTTTGCGTCCTCCGCGCTATAAAGTATGTTATAAGCGACAGAATAACAATACTTTCCGTATTTCTTTTCTGTTTCGGCTATCGCCGCTTCATTTCGCGCCAAATACAGTGCGATGATATCTCTGTCTTCCATATCCCAGATCCTCTTTGGTTATTGTAAAAGGCCCTTTCACTATATTACCACCCGAATTTGCGGTTTGGTTGCATTGTTTCAAATAAAAATTTTAAAACTCCATAAAAAACCCCCATAACCGCAACACGGCTATGAGGGTCTTGTATTTTTACATAAACTTGACGTATTATACCGAGTTTGCGAAGCAAATCTCGCAAACGAACTTGTTCGTTTTTAGATCAACGACTCGTACAGTTTCGTGATATCCTCTACGCTTGTCTCCTTCGGATTGCCCGGTCTGCAGGCGTCGTCGTAAGCAGACTGTGCAAGGAAAGGAATATCCTCTCTCTTCACGATCTCTTTCAGGTCAGCCGGAATACCGACGTCGGTGGAAAGCTTGCGCACCGCATCGATGGCTGCTTTTCTGTATTCGTCCTGACTCATGGAATCTACACCATCCACGCCCATGGCTCTCGCAATCTCACGATACTTCTCGCCGGTCGCCTCCGCATTGTACTCCATAACGGTAGGCAGGATGATCGCATTGGCAATTCCATGCGGCGTATCATAGAGTGCTCCCAGCGGATGTGCCATGGAGTGCACGATGCCGAGACCTACATTGGAGAATCCCATACCCGCTACATACTGTCCGAGCGCCATATCCTCTCTGCCTTCCGGTGTATTGTCCACCGCACCGCGAAGGGATCTTGCAATGATTTCGATTGCTTTCAGGTGGAACATATCTGACAGTTCCCATGCGCCCGCGGTGATGTATCCTTCAATCGCATGTGTCAGGGCATCCATACCGGTAGCTGCAGTCAGTCCCTTAGGCATGGAAGCCATCATCTCAGGGTCTACGAATGCCACAACCGGAATGTCTTTCGGGTCAACGCACACCATCTTACGATTCTTGGCTGCGTCGGTGATAACATAGTTGATTGTTACCTCTGCAGCGGTTCCTGCTGTTGTGGGAACTGCGAAAATCGGTACGGATTTATTCTTGGTGGGAGCTACGCCCTCTAAGCTTACTACATCGGCAAATTCCGGATTCTCGATAATGATACCAATCGCCTTAGCCGTATCCATGGAGGAACCGCCGCCGATCGCTACCAGATAATCGGCTCCGGATTTTTTATACGCTTCCACACCGGTCTGTACGTTCTCAATCGTCGGATTGGGTTTGATATTGGAATACAACTCATAGGGAAGCCCCGCCCCATCCAATACTTTCAGAACCTTGTCCGTCACGCCGAACTTTACCAGATCCGGGTCGGAACAAACGAAAGCCTTCTTAAATCCTCTGCCTTTTGCTTCCGTAGCGATCTCCTGAATCGCGCCTGCTCCGTGATAGGACGTTTCGTTTAACACAAATCTGTTTGCCATAGTACACTCTCCTTTACACTGATATTGTTTTGCAACCTCAATTATACAGAGAATACCCCTGTCGGTAAAGGCATACGCAATGAATAAATTGTTAAAGAATTATGACACTATCGTATGTCATAAACCGACCTCAGCACAAACTGCTCGGCATCTCCCTCCACAATTTCTATCCTCTTTTCTCCCGGATTCATGTCAAAAAAGTTGTCCGACAGTCTCACATCACCATCCACGCCCTCAATCTCCACGTTCTTGGCATATGCTTGAGCACTGACGATCAGGGTGTTTCCGTCTCTCGTATAGGACAGTTTCGGATCTTCGAACGCAAAATGTTTCGGCGCCGTGAACAGGCAGGTGTTCTCCGATACTTTCTTGCCATCCACTTCAAAGGAGTAACTGAGATAGATTTCCAGTTCATCGAATGCTGAAAAATCGTGTTTTTCAAGCCACACACCACTCAGAGGAGGTACCGTCACTTTCTCTTTGCCCATAAGAAAGACTTCGCCTTTCGGTGAGCGCAGCTGCCACTGAGCCACACCGCTTACCGATTCCATCGTCTCATTCGCCACATGCAGCCTCGCGGATTTCTCAATAGGTGAAGGCTGCGTAATGCAGTGGGGTCTTTCACTCAGTTCTCCCACTTCTTCACAGGAGATCAGAACCGGTGCAAAAGCTTTGGCCTCCGCATAATGCAGCGCCTTCCAACGCCCGTAATAATCGATGCTTGACCATGATGCTACCGGCCAGATATCGTTGAGCTGCCAAACCACTGCACCCATACATCTTCCGCGATATCTGCGGAAATGCTCTATGCCGTAGCGGATAGCCTCCGCCTGCAGCAGTTGGGACGCATACAGCAGCGTCTCAAACTTCTCCGGGTAGAGAAAGGTCGCCGACAGATATTCCAGAATCTTACCGTTTGCAGCCACATTGCGCTGATGCATTTCCATGACTCTGGAAAAGATATTGCGGTCCTCCGGTCTCGTAAAGGTCTCCACCGTTTTCAAACAAGGGAAAGCCTGGAAACCGAACTCCGACAGATAGCGGAATTTGAATTTCCGAAACTCCGTAAAAGGTTTGTTCCCATGCCAAACATCCCAGTAATGAGCATCTCCCCTGTTTTCATCCCACGGATTATCAAAGTTACCTCCCGAAGAAGGTGAGGACGGCCAGTAAAATGTCACCGGATCCTCCTCTTTCAAAATATTCGGGATAATATACTCATAGAGCTTAATGTAATCATACTTCTGCTTGATGGAAGGTTTCCAAGTCTTGTCCAGAGTCTGTGTCTCCATCTCATTGTTTCCACACCACAGTCCCAGACATGCGTGGTGACGGATTCTGCGCACATTGTCACGGATTTCGGCGCTGACGTTGCGCTCAAACTCATCATCAAGCTCATAGGATGCGCAGGCAAACATGAGGTCCATCCATACCAACAGCCCCAGCTCGTCGCACAGATCAAAAAACCAATCGTCGGGATAGTAACCGCCGCCCCACACTCTGATACAGCTGTAGTTCGCGGCGACGGCATCGCGCAGCAGTTTCTCCGTGCGCTCCTTGGTCACTCTGGACAGAATGTTGTCCTCCGGGACATAGTCCGCTCCCATAGCAAATATCTTGACACCATTCACTTCATGGGCAAAGCACTTTCCCCACTCGTCTTTCTGCGTATTCACTGTCATAGTGCGCAGACCGATCCTGCGGCTCCATACATCCAACACCTCACCCGTTTCATCCAACAGGGTTACTTCGACACGGTACAGCGGCTGTTCACCGTAACCGTGTGGCCACCAGCGCTTCGGATTGTGTACGGTGATTGTATTCCATCCCGCTCCTTCTTTGGATGATTTACTTTCGATCAGGCTGCCTTGGTTGTCGTAAAGAGCGATTTGAATCTCATAATCATCTGCCGGAACATAGTGCTCAATGGAGCCGTCAAATATTATGTCAACTTCTTCAGTCCATGTCGCTTCACTATCTTCCGCACTATTCTCTAGTTCATGGTTTCTCCAATTTTGTGTTATGTAAACTTGCTCCAATCTTGCTTTCTGACCTGACAGAACAGATACTTCCCTGAAAATCCCCACATCGGGCAGTCTCGGTCCCCAGTCCCAGCCGAACATGCAGTGGGCCTTGCGCAGGTGAGGAAAACCTCTCATGGACTCATTGGAACCACCGGTGTAAACTTTGGCATTCTCCTCCTCGATATATTTGGTAGGCGAAGCAAATTCCAAAAGCAGCTCATTCTCTCCGCAGACTGCTGCCTCTGAAATGTCAAACTCCCATACACGGTGCATGTTATCAGCGCGCCCCAAAACTCTCCCGTTAAGGTAGACTTTGGCCAGCGTATCGATTCCATCGAACCGAAGTAACAGAAAATCGCTGTCTGTCTGCTGTTCCGAAAGAGTAAATGTGGCCTGAAACCGGAAATCATTTTCCATCAGACGAAGCGCGTCCAGCTCATTCATTCTGTAATAGGGGTCCGGCATCAACCCTTGTTTCAGGAGATTGCCGTACACCGATCCCGGCACCTTGGCCTCTATCCAATCTTCTGAAATGCCGTAAATATTCTCTCCTACAATCTGCATCTGCCAGTTCTTGTCCAATACCATTCTGTTCATGTGATTATATTCTCCCATCTTATATATCCGAGTCCGCCTTATGCTCTGACAAACTGCAGGTATTCCAAATCAAAACTGCTGCCGGGCAGGAAAATCAACTCGACTTTGCCCTTTCCTCTCAGTCTCTCAAAGGTAAAGGTCTGTTCCCTGCATTCCCCTCCGGTGCCTTCAAACTCCAGAATCCGATTACTCGTCACACCCATCTCGTCCGTAAAATGCAGATGAATGGTATTCCCGGAAAGCGTCGTGCCGCCGCAGACAGTCAGATCGGTCACACCGTCTTCGCCAAAATCCATATCTTCATAGACGATTGACACATTATTGCCGATACCGCGCACGGCACGACCGTCCCGATGAAAACTGTCACCGTATACTGCGGAGGCATCTTCCGCCCACAGCCGCTCATAAGCCTTTTTAATCTCTTTGAATATAAACCCTTTGATATGTACCTTCTCACGCAGTGTGAATGCAATATCGGTTATGCCTTTAATACGCTCGGGAAGCTTGTAGGTTTCCTCCTGATAAGTATTCCAGATAGAGGGCTTCTGATAAATCACGGAAGTAATGATCCGGCTTCCCTCCTCGTAGGGCATACCCAGCCAGATATCTATATCATAAGGTTTACCGTCCAATGCGAAGATGGAGAGCGTGACTTCATCGGATCCAAACTCCCCGAAATCAATATTGTCGTACACCGGTCCACTGATGCATTCCCTGTCCGTTGCCACACCTTTGTCGTTACCGTTACCCAGTTCTCCCAAGGCTCTGGTATACAGACCACCCGTGATAAACTTGTAGGGATCCAGAAATGCCTCGCCGATGCCTGTCGCCTGATACTCTAACTGAGAGATCAGAATCGTGCGGTCACCGTTTTTCACCGTACAGCGCACAACGAAATCACCGTCCCCAAGCGCCGTTACATGAGCCAAATGTCTGCCCTCCGCATTGTCCACGGGCTCTACTTTCGCGAAATTCACCGGAATGCCTATATAATTTACCGCCTTCCACTCGATCTCACAGTCCGTGGTATTCACCGGATACAGGATAGCTTCCGCAGTCAGTTCCTGCCCCTGATCCGTGAGACAGTGTCCGTCCAGCGCATGAAGCTCAATCTTTCTTACAGGAATTCGCTCCGGTAGGTCTGCCTTTGCGGTTTGCAAATCTCGGCAGTCTTCGAGATAAGTCTTGTCTGCTCCGCCTACCTCCACTGCTTCCAGAGTCAGTTCCGCGCTCTCCAGCCCTTTGCCGCTTATGTGCAGTTTGATCTCACCCGACTCCCCGGTCGTGCCAACCACAATAAGCAGTTTGCCGGAGAAAAGCTTTCTCACATTTGTCTTATAATTATCATAATCCGTGCTGTCACCGTTATCCATACCGAGGATCCGCCCGGGTCCCTCAAGGGATGCCATCACATAATCGGACGCATTCTCTACCTTGTTGCCGTTCTCGTCGAGCGTCTCCACAGTCACGAAACACATATCCCGACCGTCAGCCCGCACCGTAATCTTATCGGCGCTCAGCACGATACGGCGGCTGTCACCAAAGGAAGTGCGGCTGTCGGATGCAACTTCCCGACCGTCATCGTCGTAGGCCACGGCGGTAATTGTTCCGGGGACATACTCCACCTGCCAATCCGCTATGAGTTTCTTTCCATGCGCATGGTCAATCTGTCGCTTACCCTGAGAGATACCGTTTACAAACAGTTCCACACAAGGTGCGTTAGTACATGCGCGCACATCGACTTTCTGCCCGGGATTGAAATCCCAGTAGGGAAACAGATGCACCATGGGCGCTTTCTTTACATCTGTCCACTCCGCCCGGAAGAAATAGTATGAATCCTTGGGAAAACCTGCCGTGTCAATCTGCCCGAAATAACTGTTCTTGGTGTGATAGGGCGTAGGCTCGCCGATATAATCAAACCCGCTCCACAAAAACTGCCCGAGAATGTATTCCGCATCCCGGTCATGAATGATACAGTCCTCCCAGCTCTTCGCTCCCCAGCTTGTATAGCAGTTGCCGAGCGCGGAGCACTGTTCGTCGTCATCGCTAAGTACCGACTGACTTAACGGGAACCGATAAATGCCGCGGCTGTACACCAGAGAAGCTGTCTCACTGCCGTACATGATCCAGTCAGGATGCTCTTTATGCTGTTCCTCATAGAGATGTTCACCGTAATTATAGCCTGCTACTTTCAGAATATCCGCACAATTCTGAGCGCCTTCCCACGCCATATAATTGGAGCCTATGGTGACCGGTGCATTCTCCTTCGGGTCATGGAGTTTTACCAATGTCTGCAGACGTCTTGTAATATCCTGGCCGTGCTCGTCCGCATGCGTATCGTAGATCTCGTTACCGATAGACCACATGAGCAGACTGGGATGATTCCTGTCACGGCGCACCCAGCTTCGCACATCCGTCGGACACCACTCCTTAAAAAATCTGCCGTAGTCGTAATCCGTCTTAGGGCGTTCCCACATGTCAAATGCCTCATCTACCACCAAAAAGCCCATCCGGTCTGCCAGATCCATCAGTCCGGGGGCAGGCATGTTGTGGCTTGTACGGATGGCGTTGCATCCCATCTCTCTTAAGATTCGCAGCTTGCGCTCAAAGGCGGGTTCATGGAAAGCCGCTCCCAGACAGCCCAGATCATGATGCTCGCAGACACCGTGAATCTTCACATGACGCCCGTTTAGGAAAAAGCCTTTTTCCCGATCAAAAACAAAACTGCGGAATCCCACAGTGATATCCTGTGTATCCAGCTCGTTCCCGCTCTCCCTATCTATCATCTTCACATTGAGACGGTAGCACTGAGGGTCATCAATATCCCAGAGTTTCGGAGATGCTACGGTGACACTGATGCCGGCAAGACCGGACGCAAAATCCTCCGTTCCGTATTCACCTTCCGGCCTATCCAAAACGGGACGCATCCATTGCTGTACACCGAAGTCCCGGACCTGTTCATCCCCCATCCAGAGGGTATAGCGGCATTCCGTATTCTCCCAGTCGGGTCCTCCCAGCTCCGTCTCCGCTTCCAGCGTAAATCCGCCTTCTGCCTGCCTAGTCGTCACATAAGTGCCGTCCAGTGGCAGATATGCTCTGCCGCAGCGCTTCATCCACACCTTACGGTATATGCCGGCACCGGAATACCATCTGCTGTTGGGTGACTGATGACGCACCTGCACCACCACTTCGTTAAGTCCCTGCACCACTTGACCGGTAATATCCATATCAAACGTGGAATACCCGTACTTCCAGTCACCGATTTTGACACCGTTCACATACAGAGTGGAATCCATGTACACTCCTTCAAAGCGCAGTACCAGCCTTTCTTCCTCTATCAGTGGCTTATCCGTGACAAACTCTTTCCGATACCAGCCGCAGCCGTCCCGGTACAGTTCATTCACATCGTAAATCAGCCAGTCGTGGGGTAACTCCACAGCCGAGAAATCAGACTTCCGGCTTTGGACGTCCGCAAGAGTTACGTCCAATTCTGTCTGCAGGAATTTCCAACCGTCATAAAAAGGTATTAAGTGTGCGTCCATGTTCCCTCATTTCTGCCGCCTTCGCGGCCGTACTGTCATGTTAACTATGATCTTAGCTTTTCTTTTACTTTTACTGTTGCTTACTTTTACTTTTTCTTTAATTATTACTTTACTATCTATCCGCATACTTTTCCAGCTATTTCTTGCCTTCTACTGCAGAAATTATAACATGATTGACTAAACATAAAGAAAATATTATGATACAACTGTATTGTCCGGGGAAACAGGTGTAAATCCTGTACGAGCCCGTCGCCGTGAGGCATATGAATTGATGTTGACCTAACCTGAACCAAGCCACAGTTTAGGGAAAAGCCATTGGAGAATATCTGAGAAGGCCGGTTAACGGAATGCCAAGTCGAAATATCCGGGCAGTAAAAATCCTCTTTCGATAACTGCGAGTGCCGGTTTATGAGGAAATGTAAATCAAAGGAGATTAAGGACATGCAAATGAAACGTGGTAACAAACTAACGTCATTGATCCTTTGTATGGTGCTGATTGTGGCTATGGCACTTAATGCAACCGGATGTAATGGCAGCACAGGTAAGGACGCAGCCTCGGGCGTGGGAGCTGAAGCGAATCTTCAGTCAAACGAAAATGCACAAGAAGCAGAAACAGGGGCACAAGCAAATGTAAACGTTCTCGGAACAGGCAGTACGGAATTCAGTCTGACTGTGACAGATAAAGAAGGCAGTGAAACTCAGTTTGAGATCCATACTGACAAACAGACAGTAGGGGATGCTCTGCTGGAGTTAGGTCTTATTGATGGCGAAGAAAGTGAATATGGTCTTTATGTAAAGACGGTTAACGGTTTAACTGTCGATTATGATACAGACGGTGCTTACTGGGCGTTTTACATTAATGGTGAATACGCTTCCAGTGGCGTTGACTCTACTGATATAACTGAGGGAGACAGCTACTCCCTTAAGGTCGAATAGTTACAGATATGAAGCTTACGATCAAAGAAATTGCCATATTCGGTATGCTTGGGGCTGTTATGTATGCTTCCAAGTTTATCATGCAGCTTTTGCCCAATATTCACCTTCTTGGCGTATTTATTGTTGCATTTACGGTTGTATATAGAAAAAAAGCACTGTATCCACTCTACACTTATGTGCTCTTAGACGGTATTTTCAGTGGATTTGCAACATGGTGGATTCCTTATGTGTATATATGGACTTTGCTTTGGGGAGCTGTTATGCTGCTTCCTAAGAAAATGTCCGGTAAAATACAGCCTGTCGTATATATGATCGTATGCGCGGCACACGGTTTTCTGTTTGGAACGCTGTATGCTCCGGCACAGGCAATCTTGTATGGATTAAGTTTTAAGGGAATGATAGCATGGATTATAGCAGGGTTGCCTTTTGACTGTATTCACGGTATCAGCAATTTCTTCTGCGGAATGCTTATCATGCCGATCATTATGGTATTGAGAGCTGCAGAACATGGCGCGATAGAACGTCAATAAACAAGTGATGTTTAAAGCACAAAACACCGGAACAGTCATTATGTTCCGGTGTTGTTTTATTATTCACAAATAAAATGTACGCTTATCAGATTCATGACCTATGATCAGGCCAATCCACACTTGCGATAGGCAAAAATAAACCCTCCCGCAGCAATCGCCATGCTGACTGCAATGACAATCAAATTCTTAGGTTCCGGCGTCGTTCCCGTACCCACACTGTTCAGCAGGATCTGTATATGCTGTGAGTAGGCGATGTCCGCTACCTTGGCGATGGTATCGTTAAACATGGCAATCATCGGCAGGAAGGCGAAAACCATCATGACAGGGGTCGAAATTGTGGTGGCCGCAATCTGGCTCTTGCTCCAAATGCCGATTACTGCTCCGAGCAGCATAGAAACGAGAATACCTGCTGCCATGATCAGCAGAAAAATGATAAACTCCTTCCCGCGATGACCGAACAATATATCAAAAATAACAGTACCGACCATACAGGCGCTAAAGACATATCCGCCGATTCCGATCAAATACTCCGTCGGCTTGATGTTTGCAAAGAGAAGCATGCGCAGCGTATTCTTCTCTTTCTCCTCGGAGATGATCGCTGTCGTGACATTGAGCGGCGCCATGCCGATGTGCATGACGGCAAACAATCCTGCAAAGAAGTGCTCCGGCATATTGTCAAGCTGTATGGCATTCTCCATAATGACCGCCATAAGCGGAAACATGATAAACTGAATCAGCAAAGCCACATTTTTACCTGTATCTTTTATCTGCTTTTTGAAAATAATGATGCTGTTTTTCATAATTCGCATTTCCTCCATATCCGACAATAATATTCACATTCACGGCAAGAACTGTTTAGTCCCACACTGTCCCTTCATCCCGATCCACTAAACTTCTGCCCGTAAGTTCCATAAACACTGCCTCCAAGTTCGGTTCCGTGGAATGGATCGTCTCAATCTGCCTGTGTAGAAGGTATTCCCGCACTGCATCAGCAGCTTCCTCCGTATTGGGCAGCTCCGTCATCGTTCCGTCATACAGACGCAGTCTCAGTTTGTTCATATGGTTATATCTTCTGTTGATCTCCTCAGGTACTCCGTACTCTACGATACTTCCCTCATGAAGAAGTGCAACATGTTTACATAACTTTTCCGCTTCTACCATATTGTGAGTGGTCAAAAAGATTGTCATTCCTTCACTCCGCATGTTCATTATCATATCATGTATCCGCCTCGTGGTGGCAGGATCAAGCCCGCTCGTGGGCTCATCCAGAAACAGAATCTCCGGACGGTGCAGAACGGCTCTTGCCAGCATCAGGCGCCCCTTCATACCCTTTGAAAGTTTCTGTGCCGGACATTTCCTGTCCTCGTACAGCCCCACCCACTTGAGTACTTCCGTGATTCTCTCGCTGCCAATTTGATAAATGTCCGCATACAATTTCAGATTATCATAGCAGGACAGCCTCTCATAGAGTCCGAAATTGTCCATCATCATTCCGATTTTGTTATAGACATCCTTATCCGGTTTCGTCATATCATAGCCGGCCAGTCGGACTGTTCCCGAGGTTGGTCTAAGTTGTCCCGTAATGATCTTAATGAGTGTCGTCTTGCCGGCTCCCGACGGACCAAGTAACCCTATGATCTCCCCGCGCTCTACACTCAGTGAGATTTCCTTCAATACTTCCTTGTCACCAAATCGGTGTGTGACCTGTGTTATTTCTATAACCTTTTCCATACGCGATTCTCCTATCTGATAACATTCTGTATTCATGTAAAATACAGTTTTTCACTCCTTACAACGCTACCTATCCTGCTCTTTCAGCCTCCGCAGTGCTTCTTCCATCTTCCGATTTTCCGTCTTTTCCTTCAGGCGGGTAACCGACATGCTGCAGCTAAAGCAAATGGTAAAAGTGATAATAAATCCTGCCCACGCCTTCCACATGCCAATCGGAAACCAATGAAACGCGGCTGCACACAGTACGATCAGCAAGATTATGGATAACAGCATACAAACCGTACGGACGGTGATGGACATCTGTTGGATGATCCTGTCCGTGAAAAAGAGTGTGCGCAGTCCCGTAATACAGACCGACACTCCCAAAAACTGCAGCATCGTCTCCGTGGACAGACCTTCTTTTCCTAAAGAAAAAATTGAGGACACATCCCGCGCATCTTCGCCCACAAGAATACAAATCAGATTCAACGCCACAATGCTGAATCCATATGTGATAAGCACCTGTCCGGCATAGTCAATGATTGTTTTTCTATCTTCCATGTACTGTTCCTCCAAGTTTACTGTTATTATATTCCTCCATACCTACTGTGCATTGCTGCCTTTACCGAATAATACATCAGTTTATACATGACACCATTGTCATATTTTATCATTTAACAAGACCCAGTTTCTTCTTGATTTCATCCGCATACTGCCTGGAGGCGATGATCACTTCACCGTTATCCAAGGTCACGCGAATTCTTCTGTTAATGTCGCTTTTAAGAGATTTGACTGCACGCAGCTGCACCAGGCAGGACTTGCTGACCCGACAGAATCCGCATTCCCCCAACTGCTGTTCCAACTCATACAAGCGCAGCCCCGATTCGTACACGCCGTCTTTGGTATAGACAAAAGTTTTCCTGTCGATCGCCTCTATATAGATAATCTCCGCGACATCCAGCAAAAAAGTCTCTCCGTCCCGCATGACGGCAAACTTCTTGTCCAGAATCCGCAGCATGGCTATCATTTTCTGCAATTCCGGTGTCAATCCTTTACAGGAAATGCTGATGCTGGTTTCTTCTATCTTGTCATCCACATTGATCTCTATTTTCATTGCCTAATCCTTTCCCTATGTTTCAGACCATATCACACGCACATAAAATAAACAATGCCCCGCTGCGCATCCTGCCCATTTCCGGACACAAGATGCCGCAAGCGAGGCATCAAAAAGATTTACTTGGATATATAGTCACAATAAAGGCCCAGACCAAGAAGTGAGTAAAGAATCAACACAAATATTATGACCAGAATTTTATCCTTAGTACTATAGTTAACACGACGTATGGTCTGCGCCTTTCCCGTATGCTCTTCGATGTATCTGCACAATTCCTGCATCTGACCTTTGGTATAGTGCGAGGACACGAATTCGAAATGCTCACCACTGTTTAGGCAGATATAGAAATGTTGTCTAATGCTTGTATAGCCGTCACTTAAGAACTCTGCACTTTCACCCAGTAAGAGATATCCATACCACTGTATATCCCGGAGCGCGATTTCATCTTCCTGCACTTCCCATTTTCCTACCATTCTGCCGTTCTCCACTCTTTTTCTTTCCCGTTTTATAATGATCTTGCCGTTCCCATAGCTGATACAATGTCTCCGATAATTCTTATAAAGAGGAACAATTACAATGACAATGGGAACAACACAGAATAAGAAGTAAACCAGGTAAAGCCACTTATCTTCACTATCATCTTTTCGGGCTGACGCCTGTGCAGCCACCGTTAAGCCCACCCAAAAAATTGTATAAAAAACGGCCCACACTATTAACATTCTGGCTCTTAGTTTCTTCATTTCCATGCTATGCGCCTCCGAAAATTATAAGTACGAAACTTCGTCTTCTACGAATAATACCCTTGAAGGATTCAGAAGGTTGCACATTTTACGAATTTTTATTCAATCATTTTCACTAAGTTTCACTTTGTCAGTTCGTAGCTCATATCAAGCAAATTGTATATTTCTTCATCCGCTGCCGTCCCGTCCAAAACAATCGTGATCCAATGTTTTTTATTCATATGATAAGCCTCACAAAAACCTTTTTGTGAAGACAATAAAGGCACCATGTCAGGCTCGCACTTAACATCCATAATATCAATGAGTTCTTCTCCGTCCAATCCGACTTTATTCCGTGGAATGTCCATGATGACCGCATACCACTTTCTGTTTGAGTTGTGCCGCAGAACTTCGTAGGTTGGGTATTTTGCCCATAAATGTTCGGGCTTGGTATTATAATTTTCATCGGCATATTCCAGAAGTTCTTTCCTTGTTACCATTGCCTGTTCACCACCTTTTACCATTGCAAAAAAGACCAATACATCACAATGATAAATATAGCACATAGCATAACAGATATCAATTTCGGTAACCAATCCGGAAGCATTCGTGCTATAATGACCTATATATTTTATCGGGCAGGAATTACTTATGAAAAAAAGACTTGTTTACCTTTTGGCGACAATCATACTGTTTATTACGGAGGTGTTGATTGCTCTGTATGTGCATGATAATTTTATAAGACCCTATGTGGGAGATGCGATTGTTGTAATTGTGATCTATACCTTTGTGAGAATATTGATTCCGGAAAAGGGAAGACTACTCCCGCTATATATATTCCTCTTCGCGGTTGTGGTTGAAATACTGCAGGGAATACATATCGTGAATATTCTGGGCGTTGCCGACAACAGATTCCTGCGGACACTCATCGGTGATTCTTTTGATATCAAGGACATTCTCTGTTATGGCGCAGGATGCATCTTATTATGGTTGTATGAGTCAAAACGTAAGCTAATCAATCTGATTCGCTGAATAACACCATTTTGCAATCTCTGCAATCAGTGCGAGCGGTATCTCCTGATTCGTCATCAAACGAATCGTACCTTTATCCGTCTCAAAATCCTTCAGTTTTTCCTTGAAATAATCAACCGCTTCCTGTCCTGCATAGATACCGATATGGTTTTTGCTCACTGCGAAATGAATGATATTGCCATTCTTTTTCCACGTCGGCATACCCCATGCAATCGTCTCCTCCGCTTCCGGTATCGCATTGTGTATGGCGTTTCTGATGCTAAGGAGTGTCGGCTGAATATCCTTCGCCTGCCCGGAAATATACTCATCTATCGAGACCGGTGCTTTTCCGCAGTAATGATTCTGATTTGTTCTTTTAAACTCTCTTCCGCAATTGGGACATGTCCACATATGTTTCATCCTCTTTTAAATGCTACGAAATCCTGAGTGCCATCTGTATGTTCAAACTTCACGCCTGATTCCTTCTTTCGTAAAAGCCTTTTTCAATGCCATTTCTGTCGGAATAATCGAAACGATCAAAACTACGCATTGAAGCATAGTTAATATTCCGCCTGTCCATCCGATCACATCGTCCGACTTACTGCAAATCGGGATATGTATTACAAAGGAGAGTATCAACATAATCCACCCGATTTTCCACCATAAACGACCACAGTAATCGTGAGCAAACTTCCATGTATCCATGTTTTTCATAGAGCGTGAAGTCCGATAACCCATCACCCCGTTAATCTTTCCCGGGGCGTGTTTCCACATCATTCGTCCGCAGAGTATCATGATAACCGGAACAAATAAATCGCACACGAGCATAAACAACCAAAACCCCATAGTCATATCCTCCGTTTCCATGTTGCTTTACGATAACACCTTTTTCAAATCAGAAACATATTGCGCCTGCTGCTTTTTCAAATATGCCTTGACAAATGGCTTCATAAGAACTTTTTTTGCCGTGACATCTTCCGTAAATTCAATTTCGGTCTCTTCCCCTTTTTGCGTGAATATACCGATCCAATGACCTTTCATATTGTCATTTTCCATATCGAATTCCCAGCGCTTGTAAGGTTCTTTTGCTGTAATCGTGAAGGTTGTGGCATATCCTTCTTTTGTGTACTCTATGAAGCAATTTTCATCCACGATCTCTATTTTACTCAGATCGCTGCGCCACGCGTATTCCTCAAGGGAAGTAACTGTTTCCCATGTCTGTTGAATATTACTCTGAAAAGTCGCTTTGATATTTGAAACAGCCATATTGAATCCTCCTTCTATATAACCATAAACATTGTCCCCGCAGCAATCAATACACACCCAATAAGAGATTTCATCGTAAACTGCTCGTGCAGAAATACAAACGCCAGTACAAGCGTGATTACGACGCTCAGTTTATCAATCGGCACTACTTTGGAGGCATCTCCCATCTGCAGTGCCTTATAATAGCACATCCACGATGCCCCTGTAGCCAGCCCCGACAAAATCAGAAACAGCCAGCTTTTTCTGCTGATTTCCGTAATGCCGCTCTGTGTATTCGTGAGAAAAACCATGGCCCATGCCATGATGACCACGACTACGGTTCTGACAGCGGTCGCCAGATTAGAATTGACGTTTTCTATGCCGATCTTAGCCAAGATCGAGGTGAGTGCCGCAAAGACTGCGGACAGCAGTGCAAATATCATCCACATACAATGTTGCCCCTTTCCGTCTGTAACCAATATTTATAATAAAGGTCTTTTAATCCACTTTCTCTACTTCACAAGCATCTGTGCCGCAAATACCGCAAGCACTCCCAAAACAATGCTTGTACAAACATAAACCAAGGCAAGACCCACATGCCCGTTTTTCATCAGGTCTGTTGACTCATATGCAAATGTGGAGAATGTAGTAAATCCCCCGCAAACACCCACCTTTAACATCAGCACAATCTGTTCATTCAATCCCTTGTTCTTCACAGATAAAGCGGTAATCAGACCAATGAAAAAAGAACCTACAATGTTTATAATCAGGGTTTTTATCGGAAATCCGCTATTTGTTTCTATAGGTAAAAGACCAAACAAATATCTGCACACCGTACCGATAAAACCACCTATTCCTACCATAAGACAATTCAACATGTTATTCCCTCCAAATCACCAAAAATGAACCGGACTGATGCGGTCCATCAGTATTGCTAAAATTACTCCGGCAGCAACCATAATAACAGTTTCCTTGGCATTTCGCCGCAAGAGAAAGATACTAAGCAAAAATACGATTAACTCCGGTATATATCTGACATCAAAATACCATAAACTAATATCAGAATACCACATGCCATATGTAAATGCTGTATTGAACAGTACGGCTATAATTGCTGCCGAGATGGTCAATGACAATTTCCTCTTGTCTCCTCCTTTCGCATACCAACAAATAAATGCCAAAAGCGGAGAAACAATGGTAAATCCGACCCAAATCATGGCATACGATTTCGGGAAGAAACCGGCGATGAACTTTGAATACAAGTAATAACTGCTAACCATTCCAACAAAAAATACAAAGACATTGACTGCAGCCCTTAATGCCGATCTGCTGTAAACGGAAATGCAGACAGCAATAAAAATCCATACTGCAAATCGTCCCAGAAAATTTCTGATATCCAGACGATTAATGATATAGGGCAGGTGATTAGACGGCGTGCAATCCAAGTATTTTGAGAGACACCCTAAAATGATGCCAAACACCATCACGCAAGCCGAATAAATCACTTGTTTCCTTATGGGAACCGCATTCTCAGGATCTTCTTTGAATGCGCGTTTATTTTCCGACCACTTCATAATAACCTTACCTCTATTTAAGTAACTTCTCCTTGGCTTTCTCCACATCTTCATCAGTCAGCCCGATACTCTGGTCGGTTCGTACCTGATGCTTTTCTATTTCTGCATCATGCAGATCAAGATCATCCAGAACCACCCACGCATTCACATCATTATGCTGCTCCAGCCATGCTAAAATCTCATCGGCTTTCACAAGACTAAATTTCTTACTTTCTTTGATTTCGTCCGTGGCATGGTCAGGTGTGACGCCTGCAATCGTCAATTCTCCCTTTTCCAACAAAGCTCGTAAGTTCTCCGCTTCTTTACGCAACGGTTTCAAATCAGAATCAAACCAATATTTCCATCCGGAGTGCAGAATAATTTGCGCATCTGTATCTTTTACTAGCTTACATAATAATTCTATTTTCGACTCATCTATCAGTGTACCATCGCTGATTTCTCTTTGATGGCTTTCATTCCAAAAGTTAGAATTGAGGACGCCGTCGATATCTAAGAATACTATCCTTTTCATTTGTGTATATCTCCCAAATGCGCTTTTAATGTTATGTAAACCATTCGCAAAAATCTGCTCCGTTTACCGCTCCAACACCGAAATCCATTTATCTTTATCAGCCCCGTATTGGGTTTTAATCTTGACCAACTTCAAATTTTTAAACCCACACTTTTCCTTTACTCTTTTGGATCGATCATTATCCGTATAATGATTGCAGATTATAAAATCCAATTTTACATCCTCAAACAAATATTTTATAACCGCCTTCACTGCTTCCGGCATAAGTCCCATTCCCCAGTAATCCTTAGACAGAACATAGCCGATTTCCCTGCCGAATTTTTCATCGTATTCCGGAAGTACCTTTTCATCATACTCTTCAATCCCCAGCGAACCAATTGCCTTGCCATTATATTCAAGTGCAAAGGTTTTCTTGTGAGTTATAAACATATTGAGAATCTCGCGCGATTCCTCAATATTCTTATGAGGAAGCCACCCCGCCATCTGTCCGACCCCGTCTACAGACGCATATTCATTAAAATCCGTCAAATCATCTAAATTCCACGGTCTTAATATCAGTCTCTCTGTTTTCAAAATAACGTTTAAAATGTCTATCTTTGCGTTCATTTATGCATCTCCCTATAGCTCTCTCTCCATATATCCACACGTGAACGGGAAGAAATCAAACTTCTCGGTTCCGATATGTACAAACCCCATCAATTCATACCAACGCTTAACTACTTTGTTTTCCTCAACAATTCCGATATGCATTTTCGTAAAATTCAAACTTTTTGCCGTGTCAAAGGCATGTTTTAATAGCTCTTCTCCGATTCTATTATGCCGATATGAGGGAAGAACACAAAGGTTGTTGAGCTCGCATTTATGCTCATCCACAGCTGCCA
Source organism: Lachnospiraceae bacterium (assembly GCA_022510625.1). Classification (GTDB taxonomy): domain Bacteria; phylum Bacillota; class Clostridia; order Lachnospirales; family Lachnospiraceae; genus UBA3282. The sequence goes on along the minus strand of JAFLTD010000038.1, from coordinate 6,554 downwards.
ATGAATAATATCCGACGATTTTTCCATCATCATAATACGCATACATCGGCCTATGCTCATTTTTAAGCTGCCACATCAATCTTTCTTCCGTAATCGCAAAGGCAGTGAACCGCGGCGCATTCACTTCGGTGAATCCAAAGTCGTTTGCCACGGTCAAGAAACTTTCCCTGATCACGTTGACGCATTCCATAATATCTGTGTTATTAATTGCTTTTATCATACTAAATCTTTCAACCCATTTTACTAATCCTGAAAAAATAAAATGCCATTTTCAAATACCTATATCCAACATAAATTATCCGCTGTAAGGAACATAATCAAAATACTCAAATTCACTAATTCCGTCTATATAAATTCCGTCATCCCAAATATAACGAATTTCCCCCCCCCATCACGTTTTTTGCCTCCTGACTTATGGGAAAGGTGCGAAACCACGCAGTTCCATCGTTATCCGTTGCAATGATCCATAGGTGCGTCCCCTCCGGAAGCGTCATTGGCGAATCAAATATATAAACCGGCAATTCTCTCGTCACAGTCAAATAATTGAAATCGTATTGTTCGGTAACATATATAAATTCCCGCTGTACAAACTCTCCCGTTCCTTCAATAGAATACCACACCTTAGGCCAATAGCTGCCTAACACATCCAGCTTGGACATAAGCTGCACGCTATCCGCGTTTGCTGCCGTTATACATCCATCACCCGGTTCCGATACTCTATGCACTTCTGTATCGGTCAGTTCGTACAGATAGGTTTCCCAAACACCTTCTTGTTCTTCCGTATCAAAGAGGAAATAGGTTCTTCCATTGGGCCTTCGAATCAGATAACAACTCATAACATCATCAATCCGATCTTCCGCTTCAAATATTTGCCCGTTGATTTCGAAATGAACCGGTTCACCAAATTCAGGCTCATCATTTTCGTCTTCTAAATCTCCCTGACAGATACGAACTATATCCTTAAGTGCAGTCTCCCCTGATAAGCAGACCGGTATGTCTACTTCCACCGGGGCTACCGCTATCCCGGCACCGTAAAAACCACAGCATGCTTTTTCCATATATTCGGCTACCTCTTGATAAGGAACCGTCACCTCAATCTCACCCACTGCATCAGCTGCCAAAACGCGCGGAGGGAACATAAACCGGATACCCTCAGCGTCCAGACACCACTCAGGCGACCCACCGTTAAAGCAATAATTCTCAATGTACTCTTCATAGTTCGGATAAAGTCTGCCCGTATAATATTCTTGCAAATACCATAGTAAGTATTCTTTAGCTTTTACCTTAAAACCATTCTCGTCTGTAAGTATATCCGACAGTTCCAGCATCTGTCCGTCGTCAACCCTAAAATTCCCGCCAAAGCTGTAGGATTCCCGCTCGGTCTCAGTGAGAGTGCCGGAATAATGGAGTTGAAAACTAACTATACTGCTATCCATGCGGGTACAAACGGCATCTAAAAAAACTCTGATTTTGTATGGCATTCCATCATTTGCATCTGCATATAACTGCTCATCCAGTTCTCGCACAATATCTTCACATTTCTGTCCATTTTCTTCGAACCAATCTTCAACGGCCCTTCCAACGTCATCATAGCCATCTCCATTTATCTTTATTTTGGGATAACTACACTCACCCATTGGCTCAGGATAACCATCTACCTCCCACCAATCCCATTTGTTTTCTACCATTTCCATGTACAGCATGGGCTCCCACGCATCTTGCCATCTCTGCTCCGGCTCTTCTTGTGTCAGCTCCTCAGGGAATTCTGTCATGTCCGACTCTACCGATTCTTCCGAGACTTCCGGCCCCTGCAATTCCTCCGACTCTTGTGCAACCGCAGGCATAGATGTCTCCTTCTCTTCCGGAAATTCTTTCTTTCTTGCATATTCTCCGCAGCCGGACAGCATCAAGAATAGCGCCGGCAATACAGCCAAATATTTTGCCATTGTTTTTCTTCTGCTTTTCATTCGCGCACTCACTTATATCTCCATCCCCTTATTTAAAGTCTACCAGCCACAATCGTAAACTCACCCGGCATCTTATTATTCGTCCATGACGGATATTCGTCAAATCTTTGTAAAGTAAACCCGCATCCTATCACGGCATTGATGATCTCACTGACAGTATATCTTCTGTAACTGCATTTCGGCATCTGCTGCCTGATATCTTCTTCATAAAAAGGTGCATGTGCCATTTCGCCCTCGAACACTTCTGTTGAAAAATAATTCATATCCGGCTGTTTTGCGCCCACGAGATCACATACTTTCGAAAATGGATGGAAGTCGCTGCATATCATCTTCCCACCAACTTTTAGCAGGGAATACATAATATTCATGAATTCATTGATATCATGAAAATAGTGCAGTACACCGCCTTCCATAAAAACAACATCAAAATAATTCCGATACTTATCCATATTGATTTCCAGGACATCACCCACTACGAAATCGATGCTTACCTGCGCGGCATCTGCTACTTCAAGCGCATATCTTCTGTTGTCTTCGGAAATATCGAAAATTGTCACTTCCGCGCCCAAAATCGCTAACGGAATCGCCTTTTTGCCACAGGAACCGCAAATATTGGCTACTTTAATATCCGTATATTTATCAAAATAGCCTGCATATTGCCTGAGCATTCTTATCGGATTCTCTCGATCCTTTTCTGCTCTCTCGGACGGCGTTCCGGCCTGCTTAACCCAGAATTCATAAGCGTTATATTCCCATGCTTTTTTATTTTGTGCGCTATAGTCTATCATCGACAGGTTGCCTCCTTCATTGCTTGTCTGTATTATTTACAAATTAATTAATCTGATCTCATAATATCTTTTTCAGCTCTGCAAGATTATCCACTATGTAATCCGGCTGTTCCTCAGCGTTCCGCGGATTCTGATATATTGCAAATCCCTGTCTGATCCATATCGTCTTCATTCCCAGTTTCTTAGCGGGAATAATATCATTATCCAGCCTGTCTCCGATCATCACGGCCTCCTGTGCTGTACATCCCGCCATTGCAAATGCTTTATCGAAAATAGCTCTATCAGGTTTAGCCACTCCAAGCTCTGCGGATGCAGCAACAACGCTTATATATTTTAGAAGACCCCATTTTTCAAGCCGATCGGCCGTTCCAAGGGATTGATTGGCAATGACCCCAATCTTATACCCATGACTACGCAGATACCATAGTACATCTTCTGCATCCGGATATGGCACTTCGTCCTCTTTATGCCAGGGCGTTTTCTCCAATCCAAAATACTTGATTGCCTCCAAATCACCTTTCAGATTTTGTTTGGCAAAGAATATCCTCTTTTCCTGAAACTGTTCAAAAGTAATATCTGTGCCTTCTATTACTTCACGTATGCGATGGTTATACGCTTCTGTCTCGTCAACAAGTGTTGTCCCGACATCAAAAAAGAGCCACCCGGCTATTTTAGTTGACATAACTTTCTCCTCAAACATTGATTTTATCTCAGCGTTTTTGACATATACAATACCAGATCGTCGTCATTACGGCAATCGGCATAATGCCCACAGACTTTATCCCCATACCAGACGCCCGAACCGTCAGGGATATATCCCCGCTTCACGTACATTCTCTGGGCACTTCCGTATCCGCTGTGCATGCCGACTCCCAGATAGACAATATCCGAGTATTCCGATGCAATCTGTTCGGCTGTATCCATCAGTTTGCTGCCTATACCGTACCTGCGATACTTCTCCAATACTCCAAAATCAACGATTTCAGGATAACCCTGACCTGCAAAAGCTCCCCATTCGGAATTGGGATATACATTGATATATCCGGCCACATTCCCCTGATACTCTGCAGCCAATGACACCGCTTTCCCTTCCGCCTGATGCTTAAGTCTCATCTCATATTTATCTACAGCAGCCTGCCATCCCTGGGCAATCTCTTCGTCTGTAATAATCTGCGCATCGCTCTGCCGCATATCACGTATCAATATTTTATCGTCATTGTAATAAATCTTGCCAATATTCTCCATCTGAATTTCCCCCTCCCACCTATTCTGATCAGACTGCCAACATATCCTTCAATTTTTCCACACATTCATTGATAAAAGAAACAATAACATCTTCCGTACAGTAACGATGACGGCTTATATCACAGTCACCCTTATCCCTATATTGCTCCGAGAGAATATGTCGCTTCTGTGCCTCGACATCTTGTTGGAGCACACGGTTCTCAATGGAATATGCCCGACTCATCGCTAAGAGACTCATTATTTTCTCACAGTGATCGCTTTCGTTATATAACCACTGGTCTCCTCTACGGGCTTCCTCTCCATAAATTTGGTATATGGCATCAACATCTTCATTCTGCATGTTCTCATTTCTAAACGGAGACCATATTTTAATATCATTCAACCAGTCCGTCAATATATGCACACAATAACCTGCTATGTAATCTCTGTTGGAATCGGTTTTGTGTATATTCCAGAAATCCAATACGTTTCTTTTCCATTTATCGGAATCTAAGGTAATGCCCCACCTCGGACCACAATCCCACAAGTGACTTTGCTCTTTCAATTCGGGAGAATACTTTACATGGAAATGAACCGCATCAGGGGCTATTGCACCCAGTAGGAAATCCGGTCCCGTCTTAATCCACCTGTATTGATCCAATAATCTGTATGCTACTTCCAAATGCGTCATTTGATAAGACATGATGAATTCTCTTCTCTTACTATTTTCATATATTGTAATCTTTTCGTCTGTGAAAATCCATATTTATGTGCTATAATTGCCGGGAAAAGAATAAATTCAGCCTCTGATTATAAAAGAAACGACACACAGGTTCATGGCAAGAACAAAAATACAAAGAAAAGGGAGTGAATACATTATGAAAAATCCGGTAAAAAAAGCATTGATGGCTTTATGGACAATCTATACTGCATTCACCTCATTTATTTCACCGGTATGGCTTACCATGATATACTTGCAACTCAGCGGTAAAATCTATCAGTTCGATTATTCGTACGATGAAGGCACTGCCGGAATCGTCGGCATTCTCTCTTTGTGCGTGTGGCTGATCTTTGTTTTGACGCCGGATGTCCTGTATCTGCTAATAATGCAATCTTACGGGAGAAAATTTCTGTGGATTGGACTAGGGCTCATAGTAAGTGTTGCTGCCATCTGCTGGGGTTTATGCGAGTGGAACATCGTACGATTTCTCACTACGCCGATCAGTGAACTTTAAAACATCCAGTTACTCAGTTCATCACCATCGCACTTCCCGACTATGACCTCGATCTGATTAAAACATTCAGGAGCAAGCGCGTATGCTGTCATTCTCAGATGTCCTTCCACAATCACAAAGTTTTCAAAGTCTGAGGTCAAAAAGAACATTTTCGGAAAAGTCCCGCCACTTCTTATGTACTCTGCTGCACGCAGAAATCCGTCATTATCCTGACCGTAGATTGTTATCCCCTTACGTATTGTCTCAGCGGCAGCCATCGGCAAGTGTGTTCCGGCAGACAATTCATTCCAATAACTGTAATCAATATATCTGATCCGCTCTAAATCATCGCTTGAAAAGCTGCATAGGTTCCATGCAGTAACTGCGGGAAATCTTTCAAACATCTCTTGATTTAAACCATAGCCGCGGAATTCACTAAGCAACTTTTTCCTTCGTGCATTTTCATCAACACTTTCAATATCTGCCGACAATACCATGCGCTCATCTATTAAAAGTATAGACATTTCAGTCTTTATTTGCTCCGAAAATCTTTCTGAAAGATATTCTGCCTTGAGGAATTCGCTAATCATTTCATCTTCCGAACTTTCACGTAAATAATTCAACCTTCATTCCCCCATAACTTACTTCTCCGACAATTCCTTTCTTGCCATCATGTAAAAAGAAGGAGCAAAACACTCGCTTGCCCCTTCTTCTTATTCAGCTTATCATCATTTCAAAAAACATCTCTAAACCGACAGTTCTAAACAGCCTTCCCGCCGTTTCTTACATTTCAAAGATCGCCATACTCTCATCAAGTTCGTGAGAGATGTCCTTAAGATCCGTCGCATTGGTTGCGATCTCACTGACAATACTGTTGATCTCCGTAACGGAAGCCGAGGTCTCTTCTGAACTTGCCGCATTCTCCTCTGCGATTGCCGACAAACTCTGTACCGTATCTACTACGCTGCTTCTCACATCGTTGATTGCATTCGTCTTGGTAACTACTTCCTCGATTCCTGCAAGGGATTCTTCTACATCCTGCAACAGGTTGGTAACCTGCGTATTCGTGTTGGCAACATTCTCACTCTGCTGCTCCATAACCGACTTCACTTCGCTCATAGTCGAAACCGCTCTGTCGGAGTCCGCAATCAGGGAGAGAATAATGCTCTCAATCTGCTTAGCGGATTCATTGGACTGTTCAGCAAGTTTCTGAATCTGTGCCGCAACTACCGCGAAACCTCTACCCTGCTCACCGGCACGCGCCGCCTCAATTGACGCGTTCAGCGAAAGCAGATTCGTCTCACTTGCAATATCGGTAATCAACGCGGTTGCTTCTTTAATCTTCTGTGCAGATTCATTTG
>JAFLTD010000037.1 GCA_022510625.1 Lachnospiraceae bacterium | reverse complement strand
CTTCTTTAACTCTTCTTCAAAATTAATCATGCCGAGGCCTCCTTAAAAGGGCTTTAATTTCGCCCACCAAATATAATGAACCGACAATATACACTCTATCCTCGTCATCTCTCCCGCGTACCAGCTCCCAAAACGCCGTACCCGGATCATCATAAGTCTTGCATATCAATTCGGTATATTGTCTGAAAGAATCTTCCAACACATGAAGCGGCAGGGCACGCGTACTTTGAAGCGCTGCCACACCGATCTCGTCAAACAGCCCCGACAGCACCAGCTCATCAATCAACGCCTGATACTGCTTATCCTGTACGACAGAGAACAGCAATCTCCTTTTTCCGCCGCAGGGCTGTAATCTTACCGTCTCCAGAAATGCCTTGATCCCATCTATGTTATGGGCTCCGTCCAAATACACCGACGGCAGAACCTCTTCCATTCTGCCCTCCCAGACCATCTGCCGGATCCCCGTCTGCATCACGGATTCCGTGATCCGTTCGTCATGAAGCAACATAAGCGCCTGAACGGCAAGCGCCGCATTCTCAATCTGATAAATTGCAGAAGTGGACACAGTAAAACCAATATAATCATAATAGTGTAATTGGAGAGAAAAATCAATTGTTTTATTATGAATCTTTATTTCTTTTATCGCCCCCGGCAAAACCGGAACCGTTACTGCCCCCGTACGTGCGGCACATTCCTCTATACAATCCGCCACCTCCGCCTGTTTCACCGGATAGATGACGGGAACACCGCGGCGCATGATGCCCGCCTTCTCCGATGCTATCGCACCGAGAGAGTCTCCCAGATATTCCATGTGATCGTAACCGATTGAGGTGATGACGCACAGCTCTTTATCAGGCACTGCATTGGTAGCGTCCAACCTGCCGCCCAATCCGGTCTCCAGCACCACATACTCTACCCCTGCACGCTCGAAATACACCATTGCCATAAAAAACAAAAATTCAAAAAAGCTGGGGTGATAGGATACTTGATCCAGTTCCGGAGGCAGCGCGGACAACTTGTCCATGACAAAGTCAAAGACCGCTGTAAACTCCTCCCGGGTCGCTATCCTGCCGTCAACTGCCATGCGCTCCCGCATCGTCACAAGGTGCGGTGACGTAAACATTCCCGCCGAAATATGTGCCGCCCGAAACACCGAACACAAATAAGCACAAACGGAACCTTTTCCGTTTGTGCCTGCAATGTGTATTATCCTGCAATTCCCTGCCGGATTACCCAGATGTTCCAAAAACATTCGGGTATTCTCCATATTATTCTTACCGGTAAACCTGGGAATATTGTTGATGTATTCTTCTGCTTTCCGGTAAGCATCAATCGGTTCTGTCATATTCTGTTTCCTCACAGCGTAAGTACAGTCGATTCGATGACCCCTTTATCTGCGCTGTATTTGATGAAGCGTGTCTCCTTATCCACCATGATCTGTTCGGCATTGATACTGATTATGACGTTGCGGTAAACATTACCTTCCACTCTGATACAAGCGCCCTGACTCTCCGCCATAATGCCTTCAAGCCGCTCACGCTCCTGATCGATAGTATCCAGTTCCTGGAAATACATATCTTTCATCTTGTTCCATTCGGCCAACTTCGTTTCCGTAGCAAGAGAAGTGCTAGACCCGCGCATACGCTTCTCACGCAACGCATCCGTCATACCCTCTACCAGCTCAGCCAACTTCTCTTTCGTCTCGGTCTCCTTACGCTTCACATCCAGCAGTCTCTCATAGTCACCTGAATCGTAGCCGCAGTGCAGAATAGTTCTTACTTCCACATCACTACCCACCGTCATAGCCTGAACCCCCTTGAGCCCGTGAGCATAACCGCCAATAATACACCCTTTCTTACCTGTGGTGATTACCTTGTCTTTCGCATAAATCTGCGCATTCAGAATAGTGTTGGACTGGACAATTCCACCCGCTTCTACCGTTGTATTCTCTATAAAATCCGCATAAACGCTTCCTCTGGCCGAAATCTTACCGCCGCCCTGAATACCGCGGGTCAAGATTACGTCACCGCCCGCGAACAGAGTCGCACTTCCCGTTGTGCCGTGAACCTCGATATTTCGTCCGGCACGGATGGTCACACCACTCTCTACGTTGCCGTTGATAATCACATCACCGAAAAATTCCACCTTGCCGATGATCAAAGTCACATCACCATAAATCGTGTGGACGCTCTGAATATCAATCTTGCCGTTCTTGGCTTCTATCTTGCCGTCGGACTGGGCAAAGTATTCGTTGTTTTCTCTCACGATGCCCTTGCCTCGCATCGGGGGAAGATCCTTGGCCGGTCTCGCTTTCAATTCCTTGCCGTACACCGTATATCCGTCCGTGCCCGACACCGCATAATGATAGACTGCGACCTTATCACCCTTATGCACATTCTGCAGCCCACTCATATTGGTGTAATCTACAGAGCCGTCCTCCCTGATCTTAGGCGCTGCATACTCCTCCGGCGTAAAGAGATACTCAAAATAACCATCCTTGCCGTCTATACCGAACCGCCCCTTGGCCACAATGATCTCCCTGTTATATACCTCTTTCTTAATGATCGCCGACAGATTGGAATTGTGAAATCCCTTGACAATACCTCTGTGTGTCAGGAATACCTCAAGCCCGCCTTTCGTGTAGTACTGACCCTCCTCGGGAGGTGTCAGATAGAGCCACGCTGTCATAGCATCCTTGTCAACCCGCACATACGTACCCTTCCCCAGATGGTCTGTCGGGTCCGCAAAGGTCGTATCACCGGGTTTGGACTGCTTAACCTTAACCTGCGGCTCTTCGGTCTCGGCGGCAGCCGGCACCTCTTCAGGCTGTGTAACCCGCGACATGGCACTCTTTAATTTGTCCAGCTGTTCCGCCGAAAGCTTAACCTCGCTCACGTGACTCACCTCCCTTGCCAAAATAGTGAATATCAAGCACTAAATATAAATTACGCAACATAACTCATTCCTTAAACCGAAAAATCCCTAATAATACTTTACAATATATTTCTCTATATTTCCAGTATTAAAATACAGAATCTTAAGTTTATTTTTGAAGCTGTGCAAGGCGCTCCTTTACCTGTGCCGCCATCTGTGTGTATTTTTCCAGTTTCGCGCGCTCTTCCGCGACCTTTGCCTCGGGCGCCTTAGACATAAACTTCTCGTTATTTAACATGCCGTTCACGCGCGCAAGCTCTCCTTCCAAACGTTTGGCCTCTTTCTGCAGACGATCTATTTCTTGACTTATGTCAACCAATTCCGCAAAAGGAATATAGACCGTTGCATTCGGAATCACAACGGATACGGCATCATCCGCAATACCGTTTTTGTCCGCCTGCACAGTTACCTCGCTCGCTCCCGCAAGGGATGCAAAGAACAACCTGCCTTCCTCAAAGACATTTCTCACCGTCTCCTTGTCGCTGACAACAAAGACTGCCGCTTTTCTGGAAGGTGCCACATTCATCTGTGTGCGGATATTTCTGATACTACGCACAGCCTCCTTGATCAGCTCGATTGCCTCTTCCTCGCTCTTATAATCTCTCTCCTGCGTAAACTCAGGCCACTTGGAGATCATAACGGACTCCTCTTCACTCTGAATCGTGCAGAAAATTTCTTCGGTGATAAATGGCATATACGGATGCAGCAGCTTCATCGCGTCGATCAGCACTGCCTTAAGCGTCCACAAGGCAGCATTGTTGCTGTTCTGTCCGTCCGTTTCCCTTTGATACAAGCGGGGTTTCACCATCTCAATATACCAGTCACAGAACTCATCCCATATAAAATCATATACCTTCTGTACCGCTATACCCAACTCGTACTGGTCGATATTATTGGTTACGTCGCGGATCAATGTATTTAACTTTGACAGGATCCACTTGTCCGCAGGCTCAAGATGCTTTTTGATTTCATCATATGAAACCTCCCAGCCGCGTGTACCTGTCTTCTCCTGTGCCTGATCCATATTCATCATGATAAAGCGCGACGCGTTCCATACCTTGTTGGCGAAGTTACGACTTGCCTCCACTCTCTCATAGTAGAAGCGCATATCGTTGCCGGGTGCATTGCCCGTAATCAGCGTAAGTCTTAACGCATCGGCTCCGTACTGGTCGATAATTTCCAGCGGATCGATACCGTTGCCGAGGGATTTGCTCATCTTGCGCCCCTGCGAATCCCTCACCAGACCGTGGAACAATACGGTGTGGAAAGGCTTCTCTCCCATCTGCTCGTAGCCCGAGAATATCATACGGATTACCCAGAAAAAGATGATATCGTATCCTGTCACAAGCACATCAGTCGGATAGAAATATTGAAGTTCCTCAGTCTCGTCCGGCCATCCTAACGTGGAAAAAGGCCACAATGCGGAAGAGAACCAAGTATCCAGCGTGTCGGGATCCTGCGTCAGATGCGCACAGCCGCACTTCGGACATGCTCCCGGCGCTTCCTTTGCAACGGTGATCTCACCGCACTCGTCACAGTAATATGCCGGTATTCTGTGTCCCCACCATAACTGACGGCTGATGCACCAGTCGCGGATATTGTCCGTCCAGTTATAATAAGTCTTGTCCATGCGTTCCGGTATCAACTTGATGTCGCCGTTCTTTACCGCTTCAACCGCAGGCTTTATGAGTTCGTCCATCTTCACGAACCACTGTTTCTTGATCAAAGGCTCTATCGTCGTACCGCAGCGGTCATGGGTGCCGACATTGTGGGAATAGTCCTCAATGCGCACCAGAAGCCCTTGTGCCTTAAGCTCCTCCACAATCTGCTTTCTCGCCTCATAACGATCAAGTCCCTCGTATCTGCCGCCGTTCGCATTGATGGTCGCATCGTCGTTCATGATGTTAACCTCAGGAAGGCCGTGCCGCCTGCCCACCTCAAAATCGTTAGGATCATGCGCCGGCGTGATCTTAACAACACCGGTACCGAATTCCATATCTACGTACTCGTCTTCCACTACCGGGATTGCTTTGTTCACAATCGGAAGCCATACTTTTCTTCCTTTTAAATAAGTATATCTCTCATCATTCGGGTTAACGGCTACCGCGGTATCACCCAGCATCGTCTCCGGACGAGTGGTGGCAAATTCCAGGAATTCCGTCTTACTCGGTTGTCCGTTCTCATCTACGAGCGGATATTTGATATGCCAGAAATGACCTGCCTGCTCTTCATATTCCACTTCGGCATCGGAGATGGAAGTATTACATACCGGACACCAGTTGATGATCCTGCTGCCCTTGTAGATCCAGCCTTTTTCGTGCATCTTGCAGAATACTTCCGTGACCGCCTTATTGCAGCCCTCGTCCATGGTGAAACGCTCCCTGTCCCAATCACAGGAAGAACCCAGTTTTTTGAGCTGACTGATGATGCGCCCGCCGTACTCCTCTTTCCATTCCCATGCCCGTTTCAGAAAGCCCTCACGTCCCAAATCTTCTTTGGTTACGCCCTCCTCTTTGAGTTTCTCGATGATCCGCACTTCCGTCGCAATGGAAGCATGATCGGTACCCGGCTGCCAGAGGGCATTATATCCCTGCATTCTCTTGTAGCGGATCAAAATATCCTGCATAGTATTGTCAAGAGCATGTCCCATGTGGAGCTGTCCCGTGATATTCGGCGGCGGGATGACAATCGTGAATGGTTTCTTTGTCTCGTCAACCTCTGCATGAAAATATTTGTTATCCATCCATTTCTGATACAGTCTTTCTTCTATGCCCTTGGGGTCATAGGTCTTAGCCAGTTCTTTGCTCATAATATTCTCTCCTTTTTGATCATAAGCTCATAAGCAGACTCGGAATACTCCGTATTCCTCGTTCGCGTTGCTCTTTGGCTATATTCGCGTAAAAAAGCCCTCTGCCGATTTCTCGGCAAAGGGCGTATATACGCGGTACCACCTTTGTTTGTCACTCTGTGATTCATACGAATCTTATCCGCTAACGGGGATAGGGCGTGAGCACTTACTCGGCCGTCCGCCGTAACTTCCTACGGCATACCGGTGTTCGGCGCTCAGGTTCCAAAGCTACCTTCCACGATACCTCTCCGAAATGACCTTTCAGCATGCGGTCATTCTCTCTGGCGGCGGCCATCACGTACTCCTCTTTGTCATTACCTTTATCGTTGGCTGTAACAGCCGTTTCTCATAACAGTTACTATAATTATTTAATGTTTATTTGTCAAGGGATATTTCCTGCCCTCGCTTCAACCTATGTCGTTCTTCTTAATATATATCAGACCGAACACTCCCATGCCGCAGTTGCTGGATATCGTCGCAGATGCCTTCTGAGTAAAAATCCTGTCAAAGTGAGCGTACTTCTCCAATTCCTCCATGACCTCCTCAAGCTGCCGCACCGTACAGCCGGCGTAAGTCAGGAAGAGAATATGCTTATCGATCTGCTTGCTGTGAGCCATCAGTTTTTTCACATATTTGCGCCGCACACGGTTCATATTGCCCACTTGGATTTTCCAAAGTTTCAACTCGTTATGGGACATATGCAGTACCGGATGGAGATTCAGCCCACTGCAGAGTTTGTGTACTGCGCCGTTTACTTTTCCGTTCCGATAGAGCGCTTCCGTGGTCGGCACTAAGAAATTGGAACATACCATGCCTTTCATCTTCTCCAATGCCGCACAGACTTCCTCAACACTCTTGCCCTCCTCGGCCATCACGGCGGCGAAGAGAACCATGAGTCCATGCCCGCTGCTGACATGCTCAGAGTCAACCACCGTCACATTGTCAAAGCTCTTGCTTGCCTGAAGTGCATTCGGATAGGCGTTGCTTACACCGGTAGCCGCGGTGATATGTATGACATGCTCTGCGGTTTCCAGTGTATCCGCGAAGAAATGTTCGTACTCCAAAGGTTCCGCCGGGGTAGTGTGGGCTGTGTTCCCCTCTATTCGCAGATAGTCCAGAATGCTGTCAGAGGACACTTCGAAGGTATCGCAGAAGCGTCCTTCTTTCGTATAAACATATAAGTACATCAGCCTGATCTGGAATCTATCAAGCAGTTCCTTAGGAAGATCGCAGATACAATCTGCGGTGATGGCGATCTTCCTCTTCCTCACGCCGTTTATCTGACTGATTGCATCCTGCATCTGTACTTCCTCGTCCTTCTGCGCGGTGTACTCAATCAGTTCGTGAGGCAGATGTTTCAGAAGGGCTGCCTCCAAAAGCGAGGAATTGATAGGTTTCGAGAGATATCCGTCAAACCCCATATCCTGATAAATCCGCTCCGCATTCGCCATGACATTGGCGGTCAGTGCAATGATCGGAACCTTTTGGCAGAAGCCTTTCGCCTGGGACCGCACGGCTCTCATTGTCTCCTCACCGTCCATATCCGGCATCATATGATCCATCAGGATCAGATGATACGAATTCTCCGCCGTGCGCTTGAGACACTCCTTGCCACTCTCCACCGTCTCAATCATCATCCCCGTACCTTTTAGCAGCTTGATGGCCACCATACGGTTCATCTCATTGTCATCCACCACAAGCACTCTCGCATCCGGTGCGGTAAAACTCTGTTTGTATTTGGAGCGATAATCCTCCCGTCTCTGTACACCGAAGTTGATGATGCCGACCGGCTCAACATTGACGACACGCTGCCTGACCTCCAGTGTGAAAATCGAACCCTTGTGATAAACACTGTCAACGGTCAGCCTTCCGCCCATCATCTCCGCAAGCTGCTTGGATATATTAAGTCCCAATCCGGTTCCTTCAATCTTACGGTTGGATGTCTCATCCACACGCTTGAAGGAACTGAACAGATCCTCCAGATCCTCCTTTCGGATTCCTTTACCCGTATCCGTCACGGCTATACGCAGCATAATCTCATCCGGTGAGATACGCTCCGCCTTGGCGGAAAGTGTGACCGATCCCTTCTCCGTATATTTGACCGCATTGGTCAACATATTGGTCACAATCTGCTTGATGCGCACTTCATCGCCGTAAAGCACAGAAGGAATCTCATGGTCGATAGCCACCTGAAATTCCAATTCCTTCTGGTGCGCCCGGATCCAAATCAGATTGACAAGATCGCTGAACATTGAGCCCACTTCGTACTGCGCCTGCACAATCTCCATCTTGCCGGACTCTATCTTGGACAAATCCAGAATATCGTTGATAGTAGTCAGAAGCATCTTGCTGGCGTTCTGAATGTTGACGGCATTCTCGGCAACTTCATCGGAAATATCCTCCCGCAGGGTCATCTCATTCAGACCGATGATCGTGTTAATCGGTGTCCGGATCTCATGGCTCATATTGGCAAAAAAGACATCCTTGGATCGGGCTATCTGCTCAATTTCATCTTTCTGCTGCTCCGCTCGCTGCCGCTCTTTGTCATAGGTCACCTGCTGCGTCTTTATCAAAATGCCGATAAAAAGGCTTATGTTCACAAGCGTAATATACGAGTCCACATAAGTGTATTGTCTGCCTGCCAACACAAGAATCTGAGGATAGCGGTAGGAGAGAATGTAAGTGATCATAAAGGACAATGCGGTGACCACAAAGGCAATCACCACGTCTCTTCCATTAAACAACAGAAAGATATAGATAAATCCCCACACGAACCAAACCGGTGTTCCGCTTTCCACGCCGCCGCTCATAATGAAAATGAGGGGAAACAAGATCACGTTACAAACTATGATAAGCAGCCAGGACGCCAGCCTCGTCTGCTTCTGTTTCACCGATATATAGAAAGCCGCGCCGGACACAATGCACATCGGTACGAGTGCAGCCAGCACAACGGGAGTCACTCCCAGTCCGACTCTGCCCATACCGATGATGGAACCGATAAATGCCAGCAATAACACGATCCGGCTGGTTCTCTCCTGAAGATCCAGCTTGCTGTCCAGCAGGGTATGCATCCATTTGTCAATTATCTTTAGCATCGTTTTCTCCAACCTTTCCCGCTATCCCTTATGTCACATCACACTTTCCGCAATTTCCTTCTCCCACGCATCCAACAGATCAGCCGCGCCGAGGAAATCAAACTCATCCACCTTGCTCTTGATCTCTTTTGTCATTGCTGTCAGATCCGTATCGCGATATCGGCACCTCGCCAAATGCTCCAAGATTTCACTCAATCCTTCACTCTCATAGTTATCAATCTTCTCACGCAAGAGCCTTATCTGCTCCGTCAGGTCTTCCCCGCCGGATTCCTGCACACTGCCACCCGATGCCGAATCCTTCCCGCTGCCGGTCTTCTCCGCGGAATCCGCCGTTTCGCCGCCTTCTTCCGCTGCCCGGCCGTGATAGCCATCGGGATATACGAAGGAATTCGCTGCAATCGCCTCAAGAAGCGTATTGTACTTTTCAAGCATTTCCTCGTGATGGTCCAGAATATAGTCAACGCGAAGTTCCTTGCCCGCCATCTCAAGTTCCAGAGCAAGATCCGCTACTTCCTCTGCACCGATTCCCCGGGAGTTACTCTTCAGGGCGTGCACGGCGATCGCATAGTTTTTCCAGTTCTCTTCTTTATACAACTGTGCCAGCTGCCTGTTGCGTTCCTCTCCCTGCGAGTGGTACATCTGCACAATATCCCTGAACCCCGCCGGATCGCCGCAGTAAGAAAAACCAAGCTTCACGTTGATGCCCGCCTGTTCCAAAGCTTTCAGACCGCCCTCATCAGGTTGTCCCCCATTCACCGCGGCATCTTTTTCGTCGGATGCAGTTACCGCACTCTGACCGGACGAAGCCTTTCCTGCGCCGGGGCTGCCTTTTCCGCCATCGTGTGAAGCGCCGGACGCAGATGCCGATGTGCTCTCCTCCACCGCCACCTGCTTGTGCGCCGGTATATAGCGCCGCAGCATACGTTCCAATACGCTCAGCTCGATAGGCTTCGCTATAAAATCGTCAAACCCTTCCTCCATGAACATCTCTCTTGCCCCGCCAATGGCATTCGCCGTGAATGCAATGATGGGGAGAGACTGGAAATAAGCGCCCGGTTTCTGGCGCATCTTATGCAGTGTCTCCACACCGTCCATCTCAGGCATCATATGGTCGAGGAATACAAAATCGTAATCCATGCTGTTGATCTTGTCGAGCGCTTCCTGCCCGCCAAGCGCCGTCACAACTTTAATCTGATAAGGCAGAAGCAATCTCGCCATAACCTTGAGATTCATGGCATTGTCATCCACGATGAGAACTTTTGCGTCCGGGGCAATAAAGCGATGCTTCAGATCGCTGTGCATATCCTCCCTCTGAATCACCTTCTGTCCGTTAAACACCGCCGCTATGGACAACACGGTGAACGGTTTATAGATGCGCAACATTTTGCTTCCTATACGCGTCTCCTGTTCATAGTCGAGGATCAATACCACCATAAGGTCTTCCGCAAGCTGCTCGAAGAACTCCCTGTCCTCACAGTACTCCTCCCATGCGATGAAGACATGGGAAAAATTCTCGATCTCTATTCGCCTCTTCAATTCAGGCAGATTCCTGCATATCCTGAACATAATCCCCATCTGCTCTGCCATATGTCGTATACTCTGCTCATACCCTTCGCGCACTACAGAGAAATTATATTTACTCATATTGATATAGCAAGCCGCATACAAATGCGCCTTGTTCTTAATTGAGACGATGGGTGTCTCGTCCAACACTTTCTGCGGGATCGAGAGCTGGAATTCCGTACCTGTGCCGGGTTGACTCTCCAGAGTGATAAAGCCGCCCATGTTTCGGATAAGCGCCTGCGTGATGGACAGTCCCAGTCCGATTCCTCCCTCTTCCCTGTTTCGTTTGGAATCCAGCTGTCCCAGACTGTTGAATATCTTCTCCACATCCGCCCTGCTCATACCGATACCGGAATCCCTTATGCTGATATTCAGGTTAATACCGTACTCTTCTTTTCTGTTGCTGATACGGAGTACGATTCCGCCCTCCTTGGTAAATTTGATGGCGTTATCCAACAGATTCATCACGATACGCCGCAGTTTCTGTTCGTCTCCCAACAGATTGCTCGGCAAATCGGCATCACAGTCAACAATCAGTTCAAGTTTTTTACCGTTTTCCAGCGTCAATGCCATGTTGATAATGTCAGTAATCGTGGATGTAATGTTGTAACTCTCCTCAACCAGTTCCATCCGGCCGCTTGCCAACTCCGAGAAATCCAGAATATTGCTGACGGTGGCGAGCAGATTGCGTCCCGCCGTCTGTATATCGATAACATCTCCCCTGACACTCACCGGCAGATTCTCCTGAAGGATCGCCTCACTCATGCCGCAGACCGCATTGATCGGCGTGCGGATTTCATGGGAAATATTGACAAGGAAATCGTCCTTGCTCTGCTCCGCGTCCTTCAGCCCGCGGATATTCTCCATAAGCATCTCACTCGTCTCGGTCCTGGCGCGTATCACGATCAGCGTCACAATCGAGATTACGTAGGCGGAAATAACATGGAACAGCAGTCGTATGAAATCACTGGCACTGTTCACCGCATACGTCCTCATGATAAACACATGAATCACTATGATGACTGTCGAGAAGACAATGCCGAGGTACACAATCTCCGAAAGACAGAAAACACCCATCAAAACGATAATCGTAAACATCGTACAGGACACGGACGTAAAGCTGTCGGAGAACATTGCGTAAACAGTCAAATTTATCCACGACAGAAGGCCCAGCAATCTTGCACGGGATTGATATTCGCCAAAACTTTTGCCGTAAACGATCCACGGAATAATAGTCGCGGCAACATAGTATTCCTCCACAAAAATATTCCAGTGTAAAAACAGACCCGAGGCAAATGTTGCCAGCGAAAAGAGAGAATAGATAACCAGTACACTGCGTTCCAGTTTTTTTCTCACCGCCATGTCAGTATAATGATTCTGTTCCAATGTAAGCTACCGTTCCTTTCTATCCTATCTGTAAGTTACCCAATCAGCTGATGTTCAAAACCTTCTTCAGTATCGGAAGCATCTCCATAAACACGTCGATAATCACCGGGTCAAACTGCGTCCCCCGCCCCTCTGACATGATCTGCATAATCCGCTCAATCGGTCTGATCGGCGGCTTATAAACCCGCTCCTCATACAAAGCATCGAAAACATCCGCCACCGCCATGATCCGCGCTTCCAGCGGGATGCCGTCACCCGCAAGTCCGGAAGGATACCCTGTACCGTCCCAGCGCTCATGATGATACATGGCTATATTTTCCACGATCCGTACATAGTGCTCATCCTCCACATCTCCGATAATCATCTGAATGATCTTGCGGCTGTATGTAGTGTGCAGTTTGATCTCCTCATACTCCTCGGGAGTCAGTTTGCCCGGCTTCTGCAGGATGGCATCCGGCACTTTGATCTTACCCACATCATGAAGCGGCGCCGCCTTGCACAGATCATCTATGTAGTCATCGGTCAGCTCCATCGGGAACAGCCCCCGGGCATACAGCTCATCGGCAATCAGCTGTACATACATCTGCGTGTTCTTGACATGCCTGCCGGTGCTTCCGTCCCTGCTCTCAATAAGATTCGCCATACCCACGATGACAGATTCCTGAATCGAGCTGATACGTCTGGCATCCTCCGTGATTTTCTCCGCCTGATCCATTACCATATTCTCCAGATTATGCCTGTACCGGTCGAGCTCAATCGTCTTGTCAACACGGCTTCGCAATATATCCGGCACAAAGGGTTTGGTGACGAAATCCATCGCACCCATCTGGAAGCACTTAATCTCCGTCTCCGCCAAATTGTCCGCCGTCAAAAAGATGACCGGAATCGTCTCGGAATCTCCCTTAAGCTGAATCTGCTTCATCACTTCAAAGCCGTCCATATCCGGCATATTGATGTCAAGCAGGATGAGATCCGGCCTGTGACCCTCCAAATATTTCAGTGCTGCCACCCCGGAATTGGATGCCGCGATGCGGTATTGCGGTGTGAGAATGTTTTGTGCCAGTGCTAAATTTGTCTTGTCATCATCCACAACTAAAATGACGCTTTTATCCGCCGTCGTGTCCACTTCGTCTGCCCTCCCTATTTTCAGCGCATACGCCCGTTTAAATTGTAACACAAAATCGCATTCTTGTCTCCCCAAAAAATCACAGTTGAAAATGTTTTTTAAGGAGTTTATGATGGGCTTAACACGGCAATTGAGCCCCTATACAGAGCGGCTTCGCAAACCTGAAACAATCGCGAAAGGAGACAGCTTATGTTCGGAAAGTTACTGGATTATACACAGGACAGTCAAATCATCACACTTCACTACGAGGAGCAAGATGTCTTTTTACACATATTAACGGACAAAATCATCAACGTATTTGTCCCCTGCTATACGAGAGAGCACCGCTCTAAGGCAATTGAGGAGGGCAAGGAGCAGAAAATTTCATTTACACTTGAAGAAATTGGAGATGCGGGGAATACACAGGGAGAAGATATGGAAAATGTTCACGAAAACGGGATCGGCGTTTGCAGAGTTATGTTAACCACCAATTCTCTTATTTGCCGCATTTATGACGATTTTAAATTGGATTTTTACGACAGGGACGAAAATCTGCTATGCGCCGACTACCGCGGACACCGTGTTCCACGCTTTGTCCTTCAGGAATCCTTCATCGACTTTATTAAGCAGGAGGGACACGAAGTCGATCTTACAGGCAGCACGGATTATCATGCACAATGCGTTAAGGTGCTGGATGAAGGGGACTGCATCTACGGTCTCGGCGACAAGACCGGTCCGCTTAACAAACGTTCTTATGAGTATGAGAATTGGAACAGTGACATCCCCGACCCGCATGAGGACAGTTTTAAATCTTTATACAAGAGCATCCCTTTCTTTATCACACTAAAAAACAAGGGTGTTTACGGTATTTTCTATGACAATACCTTCAAGAGCTATTTTAACTTCGGCAAGGAAAACAGCGGTTACTACAGCTTCGGCAGCGACAACGGCAATCTGGACTACTACTTTATCGGCGGCGATTCCATGCCTGACATCGTAGAAGGTTACACCTATCTGACCGGACGGGCGCCCTTGCCGCAGAGATGGGCATTGGGCTATCATCAGTCCCGCTGGGGATATGACAGCGAGGAAACCTTCCGCGATATTGCCGACCGCCTCAGAGAGAATCAAATTCCCTGCGATGCGATTCATTTCGATATTGACTATATGGACCGGTATAAAGTTTTTACCTGGAACAGCGAGCGTTTCCACGATGCGGGAGCGCTTCTCTCCGACTTTACAAAGCAAGGCTTCAAAGCAGTTACTATCGTCGATCCCGGCGTCAAGGTCGAGAAAGGTTATGACATGTACGAGGAGGGGATTGCGGGGAATTACTATGCCAAGACGCCGGATGGCGACACGTATGTCAATGCGGTATGGCCCGGAGATGCGGTGTACCCCGATTTCGGCAATCCTGCCGTGAGGACGTGGTGGGGAAACCGGCTGCGTTTCTATACAGAGCTGGGTGTCGCCGGCATCTGGAACGACATGAATGAGCCTGCAAGCTTTAACGGACCGCTCCCGAACGACATCGTTTTCACGGACGAGGACCGACCCTCCACGCACGCCGAGATGCACAACGTCTACGGGCACAATATGGCCAAAGCCACTTACGAAGGCTGGAAGGCGCTGACCAGCAAGCGCCCCTTCGTCATCACCCGCGCATGTTACAGCGGTTCCCAGAAATATACGACCGCATGGACGGGCGACAACCAGAGTCTGTGGTCACATCTGCGCATGGCGATTCCCCAGCAGTGCAATCTGGGATTGAGCGGCATGGCATTTATCGGCACGGACATCGGCGGTTTCGGCGCCGACACCACCCCGGAGCTTCTGGCGCGCTGGGTCGAGGTAGGATGTTTCTCCCCGCTGTTTCGAAATCATTGTGCCAAGGGCAGCATGAATCAGGAGCCGTGGCTGTTCGGGGATGAGGTGCTCTCCATTTACAGAAAGTACGTCAATCTGCGCTACAGCCTCCTGCCCTATTTCTATGATCTGTGCAGGGTATGCGAGCAGACCGGTCTTCCCGTAATACGTCCGCTTGTACTGCACTATGAACATGACATTAATGTCAGAAATATGAACGATGAATTTATGGTGGGAGAATCCCTGTTAGTCGCACCGGTGGTGGATCAGGGCGTCACCAAAAGACTTGTCTATCTTCCCGAAGGAATATGGTATGATTATTGGACTCACAAAGAATATCAGGGCAACCGGTATTATCCTGCGGACGCACCGCTGTCCGTCTGCCCGATCTTTGTAAAAGCGGGCACTGTCTTGCCGAAAGCGCCCGCCCAAATGTATGTCGGTGAAATTCCGCATCCCGAACTCATCCTGGAAGTCTGGCCGGGTGTCGGTACTTATGTGCACTATCAGGATAACGGCGAGGACTTCGCCTACCGCGACGGTGCTTACAATGAATACCTCATTGAAAACAGAGGCGACAGGAATCTGTGTATTCAGAAGCTGCATGAAGGATATGAAGATTATCCTGAAGTACGGATCGAATACATAGACTGACGCTACGCTGCGCCGTCTCCGATTACATCCAAAAATACCGTCACAAGATGAGGGTCGAACTGCGTACCTGAACACCTGCGCAGCTCCTCCACCGCAGCTTCGTGGCTCATCGCCTTATGATAAGGTCTGTCGTGCACCATGACATCGTGGGAATCTACCACCGTGATAATGCGCGACAGCAGCGGAATCTCATCTTCTTTGAGTCCTCCGGGATAGCCGTTTCCGTCCCATCTCTCATGATGATGCAGGATGTATTCCGCGATGGACTGCAGTTCTTTGGATGCGCTGGCAATACGATACCCCTTCTCCGTGTGGCTCTTCATGATCTTCCACTCCTCATCGTTCAGTTTGCCCGGTTTGAGCAGAATCGCATGGGGAATAGCAATCTTGCCGATGTCATGCAGTACTGCCAAAAGTGCCAGCTTACCGAGCTCGGAGTCGGAGAGATTCAACGCTTTACCCAGTCTGACCGCCATCTCTTTCGTGCGTTCCACATGTTCCTCCGTCTCATAATCACTCTCCGTCAATGTCTGTGTCAGTGAGTCAATCAGTGAACTCTTCTGCGACGTCTCGTTCATCATTTTCTTCATGCGCATACTGTCGGAAGCCTCTTTCAGCGCCTCCTCGACAGACATGCCGCTATCTCTGATTACCGCAATACCGTATTCGATATCCGCATTGATACCTGTATCGTTGGCGGCACGGTATTCTTCTCTGATATTCTCAAAAAGACGTGTCGCATACTCCTGTTCGGTCTGCATGAAGCCCGCCGCCATATCGCCTCCGTCCATTCGTGCAATGACAGCCGTCTTCGGCAGATGCTCACGCAAAAGATCCGCGGCAAGCCTCAGCATCTCGTTACCTTTTGACCATCCGTACACATCGTTCACCAACCCGATACCGTTGGTGTTGCACATTACGATCGTGACCGGATATAAATTCTGTCCTACGAAATTGTTCACTCTCGTGTAGAAAGTCCTCTTGGAATCCAGCCTGGTCAAAAGATCACGCTCAATCTCCATACTCCTCATGACCAGGAGATGGCCGATAATCCGGCCCTTCTTATCTTTCAGGCAGTTAAAATGGCACTGATATACCTTCGCACCGCTCTCGTTGGGGTTCTGCCATTCAAACACCTGGTCTGTCACCGTGTCCTGCAGTTCCTTAAAAGCGGCGATCTGCATGAAATCCACCATGCTCATCCTGCGCTCCTGACCGTCCAGAACCGGGAAAAGATTACGCATATCCTGGTTCGTATCCGCCACATATCCCTCGTAATCAAACAGTACCATCGGTGTATTCATATACTCCAATATCATCTTGCGGGTGGAATTGAGCATTCCCTTGGAGGAATAATCGAATGTATTCCAGTAAATCAGCGGACATACGAATCCGTACACCAATACCGAAACATCTATCTCCACCCTAATAATCTCCGTCAGATAAGAAAATGAAAATCCCATCAGCGCAAGAAGCACAATCAGACTGTTGCGGTATCTTTCCTTATAGATTGCAGGCACATTCCACATCTTAAACAAAAGTACGCACGCCGCACTGCCGGCAAGGAAAAATACAAATCCCAGATGTATGTAAAACGGCGCCTTGGACACATACATATACTTGATGGCATAGATACTGCCCGTCGTATTATATTGAAGACTGAACTCAATCTCATTGAAAAAATTGACAATCAAAAAAGCAGCATCGACCAGCACAAGAAACACCGATGCCAGATACAGACCCTTTTTATATTTCGATCGCACCAATTTGGATTCCGTGAATTCCAAGGCATACTGGAAAACCGCCAGAACCAGAAAATCCGTACAGATGAAATAGATGCTGGTCCACAGCGATGCCATGGTATATGTACTCACTCCGATTCTCACAGCATAGGCGATATTCGCCGCAGCTGCCGACAGAAACAGATTACCCGTAAACGCCCTCAGGCGTCCTCTCTGCCGATACGTTCTGACAGCACAAAAGAGCGCAAAAAGGGCGGCCAACCCATACCAGATATAAAATCGCATCACAAAAATACCCTCACTTGTCCCTTAGTCAACCCCTATGTCTTCCCCTGTTTGTTCAGTATACCATAAATCGAACATATTCAACAGTTTTCCTTTATGGTAATAAAGCACAAATCTTGTTTCCGCAAATTGTGTACATTGCTGTCTCGACTTAATACCTGCCGCCGGAAACAGGTCCTTACCGGTATGTGATTCCCGCGCCGGCATGAGGCACCATGGCACTGTAAGCCGCGTCCGCCGCAAAAACGACAATCGCCGACAGCCCCAGCAAGACTCTGATTTTGACAGGAATCTTCCGGTACAGCAAATAAAACAGCGGGCTGATGACCCAGACGAGCAGCATGCCGCCCACACCGAACAAAAGACTGCTGAAAACGCAGATCCTGCCATGCAGATTCCACGGCATGTCACTGTAATCCCACCATTTGACTCCCCAAGTCAATTCCAGATACCACCCCGCCAGATACTCCAACACTGTGCATAGCAGCATAGATGACACAAATATCATAAATGGTCTGTCGCGCCACTTATGAAACAGCAATTCCAGCATTATACCGCCCATTCCGTAGATGGGAAGCCATGGTCCGTTCATAAAACCACGATTGACATATATGTCATCTTTAAAGAGATACAGAAAGCCTTCCCACAGCCATCCGAAGATCGACAACAGAAAAAACAACCACACGCAGTAGAGGAAATCCACTTTCATGCGGCTGTAATTCCGCTCTTTTATCTGTTCAATTTTCGCTTTGACCGCATTGGTTTTCATACCGTTAGTATGAGGGAATTTTCTTTTTTTATGCAATTCCTCCGTGCGTCCGCACCGCGCGTAAACAACCCGTGTACATATGGTATTAAAGAATGAAGCACCCGTTTAGGGTGCTTCTGCACATTGCCTACATTTTGCAAAAGGACATTTGCAATTCCGATAAAAATATGTTATGATACAGAAAAGCATATTTTCTTAATATAAGACAGAGCGGTGCCCCATGGCGGGCATGCTCCCTTTATCACTTATTTTCTATCATTCTAAGTTTCAGAAAATCCATGCTTTTATCCCAATCAACAATCTATAAAGGCAGGAGGATTTGAAGCCGAATCAGTTCTCCTGTTACAAAGGAGGACAATGAATGAACGAAGCAACAGTACAACGCAACTACAAGGACACCATCTTCCGTATGCTCTTTAAGGACAAAGAAAATCTTCTAAGCCTTTACAATGCACTGAACCACACTGCGTATACGGATGTAAGCGGACTGGAAATCACCACGCTGGAGAACGCGGTCTACATGAATTACAAGAACGATGTCTCCTTCGTGTTTGATTCCGAATTGATGCTCTACGAACACCAGTCCACGATGAATCCTAATATGCCGCTTAGAGACTTGTTCTATGTATCAGACACGCTGCATAAAAAAACCTACAGTAAAGATCTGTACGGTAAAAATCTGATCAAAATCCCCGCACCGAGATTTGTGGTGTTTTATAACGGCGTGACCTATCAGCCGGATGTACAAACCCTGAAACTGTCGAATGCTTATGAGAAGCAACAAGAAACTCCTGAACTGGAGCTGACAGTGACAGTGTACAACATCAACCGGGGTTATAATGAGGAGCTCATGAATGCGTGCAGGGCACTCAGGGAATATGCGATGTATGTGGAACATGTAAGAACATATGCGAAACAGATGCCCCTTGCGGATGCAGTGGAGAAAGCGGTTGATTACTGTATTGAAGCAGACATCTTATCGGAGTTTCTAAGAAAGAACAGAGCGGAGGCAATTAAAATGAGCATCTATGAATATGATGAGGAACTGCATTTTCGGACGCTGAGGGAAGAAGGACGCGAAGAAGGGCTTGCAGCCGGATTGGCAGAGGGATTAGAGCAAGGTGAACGCCGTCTGGCAGATTTGCTACAAAAACTCATAGATTCCGGTAGGAGCGAAGATGTGAATCGTGCTATTTCTGACTCGGAGTATCGTAAGCAATTATATCTGGAAAACATATAGATGACAGACGCCCCTTGCGGAGGCGATTAAAATGAGTATATCAGCAACAGCTTATGATCGAGCTTCTGCCTGAGGAAATGCAGAATTTATGAAATACCATAAAAAGAGTTGGCTTGAAGCCAACTCTTTTTATCCTATAATACCGTCATCTTCCGGAATGATCAACGCTGCCACGATATAGATGATCAGCCCTGTCCCGCAGCCTGCCAGCGAACACAAAAGCCACACGAGGCGCACCAGCGTCGGATCGACATTCAAATACTCGCCGATACCGCCGCACACACCGCAGATCGTCCTGTTTGTGCGCGAACGCACAAGTTTTCTGGGTTCGTTATTCATACCTTATCCTCCATTCCAATGTACTTGATATTGTTTAAACTGTGAACAATTCAGCTGTTATAATGTCTCCGTACGCTTATTTCACATCATCGTGCAAATTTGACCGTAACCGTTCCCATGGAACAGTCAATCACAAAATTACTGTCGCTGCCGTTGTTGGTTGTCACACCGCTGCTTAGGCTGGAATAACTGCGGCTTCCCACTTTCACTTCTCCCATAGAACATTCAACATCAAAATTGTGATCCTCCTCGGCGTCATCCATATCAAGTATCACCGTGCCCATGCTGCAGTCGACATTAAGATCACCCTTGATGACACCGCCGAAATTAACGTTACCCATTCCCAAGTCAATATTCGCATCTTCCGCTATTTCTGCATTATCAATATCCATTTGTCCTGCGCCGATATCCAAGTCAGCTGTTCTACATACCAAATTCTTGATTCGGATTTTGCCCGCGCCGACTGACAGTATTGCCCCGTTGTCCGCTGTCAGACTATCAATATCCATTTCTCCCGCGCCGACTTCGATATTGACATCGCGTGCTGTTAAACCAATAGATTTCATAGATCCGGCGCCCAATTCAATATCAGCGTAATCGAGCAATGTATTTTGGGGCAGGTAGAGATACACTTTGTCAGACACCGTATTAACGCCCACCCATCGCCATGTCCAGTTGGATTTGCGCACAATCTGTAAGCCATTCTCCTCCACGTAGTATCTAAGATTGTCCGTATTACCACTCACGGCGATTCTCACATATTCATCCTCGGATTCCTCAATATGCAGTTCGCACGCGCCGACTTCGATATATAAATTACGAAGCTTATCCGCTGTGAGACTTAATGCTCTCGTACCTTCGCCGTCATTGATCTGCTGCCACTTTTCATATCCTCGCCAGTCGATGTCATTATCGTTCCAAAATCCAAAACCATACTCAATACCATTCGGACCGAGTCTGTAAACCAACGGTATACCCGTGAGTTCTCTTATGTCCATACCGTTAAGCTGCCTGAAACCGCCCAGCAGTCCGCCCACGCCGCATATGACGGCTCCTATGATAAAAATGACAAGTGCCGTATACAGGCAGCCTTTCGTAAATTTCTTCATTCCTGTCGTCATGCCTGTGCACCTCCTCTACGAAAAATTCTCCGTCCCAATGCCGCAATTCCTTTTACTAAAGCAGGAATTACCGTTGCCACAATCAGTACCATCAGCCATATGAACACTAAGCCGAGCGCAAAAAGGATAAGCGATGTTCCGATGACGCACAGTCCTCCGAGCGGCATGCTAAACAGCAGCGCAATTCCCGCTATCAAAAGGGCTATGGAAACCACTACCAGCACGACTCCGACCGACAGAAACGCAGCGAATATACCAAACAGCGCCGCAAAGATTCCTACCACTATTCCAAACAGACCGGCCACCAAACCGATCCATATCGGAAAGGTAAGTACCGCCACGATTATAATCAGTGCAATCATCCCACCAGACATCCCCTGTTTCGGCTGTTGCGTCTGCTGCCCTCCTGCAGTATACCCGGCGTTTTGTCCCTGCTGCTCGTACGGATTGCTCTGTCTTCTCGTATCTTCTCTGCCGCCGTAGACTCCTTTTCCATCGGTTCTCTGATAGTACGCCTGCTCATAGTAGGCATTGCCCGTCTGTGCTCCGCTTTGAGCCGAATAATCCGCGCCGTTTGTTTGCCGCGATGTCTCTTCTGCACGCATGACCTCATCTTTATGCACTTGCGTGTATCCGCTGAAGCCGGATTCCGTAAACTCACCGCCGTTGCCGCCGTCGTTTAAACCGGCCTTGATCGTTCTTGCAAGTTCCTCCGGGGTTCCCAGTGACGCGATGACGCCGCTCTCGTTCTCCGCTCCGGCATCGTCAAAGTAATCATTATAATACTGAATGGCTTCTTCCCGCTCCATCGGCGGCACATCTCTCAGAAGCTCTGTCAGACGCCTCATAAACTCCGCTCTATTCATGCTTTAATCCTCCCTCAAAAATACTGTTTAGTTTCGCAGAATACCGATACCACTCACTGATATACAGATTGAGCTGTGCCCTTCCCTTCTCTGTCACCTTATAATATCGCCTGTTCCTGCCCGCGCATTCCATATCGTACACTTCCAGGCATTCATCCTTCTGCAGACGCCTGAGCACCGGATATAGCGTTGACTCAGAGATTTCGATGACCTGCCGCACTTCCTGCGTGATCTTATACCCGTATGTTCCTTCCGGATCACCGGATACCACCGCAAGCACAATTGCATCCAACAATGCCGCACCTGTATTAAAAACCATGCGATAAACTCCTTTCCTGCTTTTTACATATCTCATAGCGAATCATCCGTTTCTGTGCAATTCAATTATTGACTGCTATAATATTGTTATGAACTATAATATTATATGACGTATAATATTGTTTCTGTAAATACTATACGGTATATAATATTGTTTGTCAACATATATTTTAAAAAAGTATCTCAGATTACGCAAAATATCACTTGCTGTCGGCTCTATATAATGACTGCGTAATGACAGCGGCATGATGTTTTGTGTAATCTTACAGTGCTTCTTTTCAGAAAAAAAGTTAAGTGCTATAATACTTCTTGTTATGTGTATAGAATAATCTCTTAATGGATATAACGCTGATTGCGGTTTGATTTCTTCACAATAAAGATCAATGAGAAATATTGTGAGATATATTGAGATGATTTCTGATACCTTAATCTGATATAGAAAGGCTTCACGATGAACAGCAAGGACAAAGCAAACGGAACACTCCTCATCATATTAGCCGGTATTTTTTGGGGAAGTATGGGAATCTTCGTGCGTGGTCTGGCTGACCTCGCAGGTTTCACATCGATTCAGATCGTCAGCCTTCGTCTGACGGTCGCCGCTGTGACATTTACTCTCATATTATTGAGAAAAGATGTGAAGGGCTTCAGGATTGCCCTGAAAGACATACCGCTCTTTCTCGGTTTGGGTTTGGGCAGCGTCTTATTTTTTGCTGCGTGCTATTTCACGGCAATACAGATGATGACTCTGTCCGTTGCAGCAATCCTGCTCTATACCTCGCCAATCTGGGTGATGCTGATGTCCCTTCTGTTTTTCCGCGAAAAGATGACGAAGAACAAGCTGCTCGCCCTTGTGATCTCTTTTCTGGGCTGCATTCTCATCTCAGGTATCGGCTCGGGAGAAAGCAATATCACTGTCATAGGAATACTTATCGGTTTGGGTTCGGGCATAGGTTACGGGTTATATAGTATCCTCGGAACAATCGCTCTGCGCAAGTATTCGACCTACACAGTCACCACTTATACTTTCATCATCGCGGCAATCGGTTCCTTGTTTCTCTGCTCGCTGCCTGATTTATGGCATAAAATAACGGTCTGCTCACGCAAACCGTATCTTTTTATCTTTATTATATTGACCGGATTGGTCACGGCTGTGATTCCCTTCCTGACCTACACTCTGGGATTAGAACAGATCGAGGCCAGCCGCGCGGCAATTCTCGCCACAATTGAGCCGTTGGTTGCCACCTTGATCGGAGTTGTGGTGTTTCGCGAGTATCTGACGCTTATGTCGACTATGGGGATTATTTGTATCATCGCCGCAATCATACTGTTAAATCTTCGACATTCTCAGTCAAATCAAACGTAACAAAAACAATCGTATTTCTATTATATTTCTAAAAATATAATTTCTTTTTTGATTAACCGATCAACGACTTCGGGTACTATATATATGAAAGCCGGCTACATCAATTTACTATTCAACAAAAAGGAGAGATCATGGAGTCCGAACAAGCAGCAGCATTGGTACAGGAGAATATGAAAACTATTTTTACCTATGCGCTTTCCCGGGTATCCAACAGAGAAGACGCGGAGGACCTGGCAGGAGATATCATTCTTGCAATTATACAGAGTGCTCCCAGAATCCGCGATGACAATGCGGTTTGGGGCTATATCTGGTCAATCGCAGCGAACACATACAAGAAATTTCTGCGAAAAAAGAGTCGCATCCACTGTAAGACCCTGGATGATCGTATACCTTCCAAAGAGGATTTTGTGGAAGAATTTGAAAATGCGCAGACGCTGAATGCACTCTATCGGGAGCTGTCTCTGCTTGCAAATGAATATAGGAAATGTACCATCGCTTATTATTTTGACGGATTATCCTGTGCGGAAACGGCCGCAAAACTCCATATTTCTCTGGAAATGGTTAAGTATTATCTGTTTAAATCCAGAAAAATGTTAAAGGAGGGTATCGTTATGGAAAGAGAATTTGGCACGAGAAGCTATAAACCCGCGGATTTTAGGTTCCACACCATCTATGCCGGCAAACACAATAAGGAATATCACAATCTATTTACCAGAAAGCTGCCGGGCAATATTTTGGATTGTACATATTATACACCGATGACCACACGGGAACTTGCCATTGAACTGGGGGTGTCCGCTGCATATTTAGAGGATGAGATTGCCCTGCTGGAGAAATACGATTTGATTCGGGCATTATCCGGCGGGAAATATCAGACCAATCTGGTCATTTTCACAAAAGATTTTCGAAACGAACTGATCCGCACCTCGGAAGACTTTCTGACAGAAGATATTGGAAAGATTCTGATAAGTGTTCAGGAAAAACTTCCCAAGCTGAGGGAACTTCAATTTATCGGATCTGACATGGAAGATAACCGACTGCTTTGGTCACTGCTGTTTGAAATCATACGAAAGGGAAAAGATTCTTTAGGAATGGTTTTCAACAACGAAATTTACAGCGGCGCGGCAGGGACCAACTATGGTACAGAGTATGACAGTTGTGATGAAAATGATTCATATGGGTGCTATTCCTTTGCAGGGTACTGCCCTGTGACGGAAGGCTATAGCGCCACTTATGCAGAGTTTGGTATTTTGCCACAAAAAAATCGCTTCCGGACACATCGTGACACTCTAAAAAAGAGTGTGGCGGCGATGGCTGAAGGAAAAACGGAATCCATAGTTCCTATTGTCCAACGGAGTCAACTGGAAGTGATAGATGACATTTTGCGTCAGGAGATAGAAGAATTTGGCAAGGTGTACCAAAAACTATACAAGACCGCGGTTAAGATTATGAGGGCACACGCACCTGAAGGTGTTGCTTCTATGGTTGGCGATGTTATGGCTAACGCGTTATTTTTTGACACGGTAGGAGTCTTTGGCTACTGTGCAGTAAAATCCGAGAAATTGGCAATTCCTGAGGATGACTTGCCTGCCGCTGTCTTGGTTACGGCGGAATAAAAAAGATAACCGCAATCCTGTCAATCGATCCGATACCAGGATTGCGGTTTTTGACATAGCCTAATGCTGGAGTTCTGCATAATTCGCTATATATATTTCTTTAATCGTAGAACAAATTCACTTTACCCACAACACCGTCGTTTATCACATAGTAAGCGGTAAAATCTTCCGGTTTCATATAAATCTGGAGGTTTGTGATGGAACCCTTCTTATATCCTTTAGAGTAATAATGTGCCTTGACCCGTTCGGTCACCGCATCCATATCCACTTCATAGCCCCGATACTGCAAAACGACCTCAGGTGCAGCATCCTTCTCCGATGCGACATCTTTTTCTGCTGCCGCCTCGCTATTCGGCATGGTATCGCTCTGTACTGTCAATTCCTTTTTATCCATTGCGTCCATAACATTCCCTCCCTCGTTATATCTATTGTAACATTGTTTGCGCCGTCCTACAAGGAGAGATTCGACAAGTTTTGCGAAACCAAAGCAGTTCATAATACCTTATACGCTCGTCATGATTGTCAAATACGATTTTTTTCACAGCATAACCACTCCTGCAGCTGTCTGATTTTTTCCTGATAAGCGCACAGCTCATGTATCGTTCCAACCACCTGACTCTCACCCAGCAAACGTTCCGCCTCATCGGAAACTTCTATTCCCAAAGCACGCTTCACATTATATTCCAGCCATCCAAGCATGCCAATATAGCTTCCCTGAAATACTTCCTCCCATTTCGCCGCACTGATATCCATATATCTGCAATAAGCATTGACTAATGCATCGTACTTTTCTTTAACAAGCTTTCCCGCCCCGTCATCCGCCCAATAATTGATCACCTCAAGAAGTTCCTGATACGGATTCATGTATCCTGCCGCTTCCCAATCAATAACAGATGGCTTATCACCATTCCACATAACATTTTTAGGATCAAGATCTCTGTGGCTTATTACTGTAAGTTTTGATAAATAGCTTTCAGACTCACATGCCATCTCATTCCAACGCCGGATGTCATTCACGGATTTCTTATATGCATCTGCCCATTCTTTACCGCTGTATTCCGGTTCATT
>JAFLTD010000036.1 GCA_022510625.1 Lachnospiraceae bacterium | reverse complement strand
TCCAATGATTTTATAATCATCAGTTTTCTACCCTAACCTGTTGTCCATCAAACTCGATTACATCGCCGACATGTATTTTTTTACCGCGCTGAAATTCTACTTCACCGTTTACTTTGACAAAACCTTCTTGAATTTCTAGCTTTGCATCCACACCGGAATCTACAAGACCTGATAATTTCAGAGCTTGGCCAAGTTTGATATATTCATCTCTAATTCTAATTATTTCCATATTTCAATCTTTTAAACTTAATTGACAGTTGTAAAATTTACAGGAAGAATCACATAAATATATGTTTCCTCAGCATTCCTGATAAAACATGGAGCTTTCGGATTAACCATATACAGATCAACTTCTTCATCATCTATGACTCTCAGAGAATCAATTAAAAACTTAGGATTAAATCCTATCATAAGATCTTTACCTTCTTTGGTAATATCAATCTGTTCATCCATGCTTCCGACGGTGGAATTCATCTTAAGTTCCATAGATTCATCTGAAATATTGATAATTACAGGTTTTTTATCTCCTTCTTTGACAAGGAGAGTAGCTCTGTCTATACAATTTAACAATTCTTTCTTATTAATATTAACTTTTGTCTCATAATCACTGGAAAGCATCTGATCTATTTTGAAATATTCACCTTCGATTAATCTTGACACAACAATCGTTCTTTCGAACTCAAACAAAATATGTCTGTCTGTAAAATAAATATTGACATCTTTATCCATGTCTCCGGAAAGAATCTTACTAATTTCATTTAAAGTTTTTCCGGGAACAACTACTTTTTTATTTTCATAAGAATTCTTGAGTATAATATTTCTGATAGAAATTCTGTGACCGTCAAGAGATACTACTTTTAAAGTGTTATCATTAATTTCAAACAATTCACCGGTCATTAACTTATTATTGTCATTATCGGCAATAGAGAAAATAGTCTGTCTAATAACTTCTTTTAAAGTAAATTGTGAAACAATGACACTGTCGCTTTTTTCGATTTCAGGAAGAAAAGAAAAATCATCTCCTGATTTTCCTATGATGTTAAATTTTGATTTTTCGCATGTAATCGTAGTTTTATATGTATCGTTTGTCTCTATCGTAATGTCATTGTCAGGAAGCTTTCTTACAATTTCAAGAAAAATCTTTGCATCAAGTGCAATCATTCCTTTTTCAATGATCTCTCCTTCAATAATTGTTTCAATGCCCAATTCCATATCATTGGCAATCAATTTGATTTCACCGTTTCTTGTATCTACAAGAATACATTCCAGAATAGACATGGTAGTTTTACTTGGAACAGCCTTGGAAACAATTTGTACACCGCTTAAAAGATTAGATTTTGTACATACAATTTTCATTCGTGTATAACTTCCTTTCTTCCATATGAACAGTTTTTAAGCTGCCTTAAAGTTATTTATTAATAAATTATTTAGTAATCTTAATAATAATAGATGTTTATATGTGTATAACCTTATTTATTATACTATTTTTCAATGAAAAAGAAAACGATTAAGATGTCAAAAACTTAGGATAACTTTAAAATATTTTGTGAGTTATTAACATACTATTTTTTGATCGAATTCACAAATAAATATGAAAATTAAAATATAAACAGCACATCTACATAGTTTGTGGAAAAGCATGTAGATAATAAAATTATTGTTATTTATTTTATGAAGGATTTATTTTCTTCTTAATAATATCAATCTTGTTTTTAAGATCCTCATCTGTTTCTATTTCAGCAGTGATTTTTTTAATACCGTGTATAACGGTAGTGTGGTCCTTTTTACCAAGAAGCTTTGCTATATCTGCAAGAGATATACCTATAATATTCCTGCACAGATACATAACAATCTGCCTCGGAAGAACAAATTCTGAATTTCTCTTCTTGGAAGTGATATCGTCTGGATTAACACCAAAGTGTTCTGCAACTACTTCTATAATAAGAGAAGGAGTTACTTTTTTAGGCTGATCAGGATATATCACATCTTTAAGAGCTTCTTCCGCGTAAGTAATATTAATATCTACATTATTTAATTTAGAAAATGCAATGATTTTATTAAAAGCACCTTCCAATTCTCTGATATTTGATTTTATATTGTCTGCAATATATCTAAAAATTTCGTCATCAATTTCTTTGTGATATATTTCAGCATTTTTTTTCAAGATTGCCATTCTTGTCTCATAATCCGGAGCCTGGATATCGGCAATTAATCCCCATTCAAATCTGGAACGAAATCTTTCTTCCAATGTTTCCATATCTTTAGGTGGTTTATCGGATGACAAAATAATCTGTTTGCCGACAGAATGTAAAGTGTTAAATGTATGAAAAAATTCTTCCTGTGTACTTTCCTTTCCTATTATAAACTGTATATCATCGATCATAAGTACATCTACGTTTCTGTACTTTTCTCTGAGTTTATTCATTTTATTTGCATCACCGCTTCTGATACTGTCGATTACTTCGTTGGTGAAAGCTTCAGATGTCACGTACAGTACTTTCGTAGTAGGATTTTCTTCTAAAATAAAATGGCCTATAGAGTGCATTAAGTGTGTTTTGCCAAGACCTGCCCCACCGTATATATAAAGAGGATTGTATACTTTACCGGGAGATTCCGCCACGGCAAGGGAGGCAGAATGGGCAAATTTGTTATTGCTGCCAACCACAAAAGTATCAAATTTATATTTTGGATTTAAATTTGCATTTTCATAATTAATGTTGTAAATATTTTTTTTAGCGGGAGAAATACCGTCAGATGAATCATTCATAGCATCTTTTTCCAAAATAAAAGAAATATCGTAGGTATGATTCATCATTTCCGCAATCGTAACCTGAAAGAAACTTTTGTATTTGGAGGAAATATAATTTAATGCATGAGCCTGATCAGACGGAATCATTATCGTGACAACATTATCTTTAACCTGATAGAAATTAAGGGGTTCTATCCATGTAGAATAGGAAATATCGGAAAGTTCATATTCTTTCCTCAGCGTCTGTTTGATTAAGTTCCAGTTTTCTTTGATCGAATCCATAATAAAACCTCATTTAATATCGAAATTACCCTACCATATATAATAATATAAATATCCTAAAAATTCAAATAATAAGTTGTCCACATATTATGAGTTATTTTTATCAACAAGTTTACATATTTTTATGATTAAGATGATTTAATGTGTATAAGTGATAATTAATTTATTAACATCTTTTTTTCTGAATTTTAGTTACAAAAATAATTTTATTAACATAAAAATATAAAATTATACACAAGTTATACACAATATGTGGATATATTTATGTAAAGTGGATATAAAAAATACGCGGATTTACTTGACGTTTCCTTATTAATTATATATAATCAAAATGTTGTTTTTCCAATTGTTATTTAAATATGTCTACCTTATATATACATTAAGGTTTAGGAGAAGGAGGTGCATCAGTATGAAAATGACTTATCAACCCAAAAAGAGACAAAGATCAAAAGTTCACGGATTCAGAAAAAGAATGAGTACTCCGGGCGGAAGAAAAGTAATAGCAGCAAGACGTGCAAAAGGAAGAAAGAAATTATCAGCATAGGCCGCAGTTTTGTGGCCTATTTTTCTCCGTGTAAATATCCTATCAGAAAGGTACGGTTTCAAATGGTATTTTCGGAGTCCCTGAAGAAAAATCATGATTTCCAGAATGTTTATAAGAACGGTAAAAGTTACGCTAACAAGTATTTGGTAATGTATGTATTGGAAAACAACACAAACAGAAACAGACTGGGAATATCCGCCAGCAAGAAGGTAGGAAACAGTGTCGTGAGACACAGATTTGCCCGACTGGTAAGAGAGAGTTACCGGCTACACGAAAATATATTTAATAGTGGTTTAGATATAGTAGTCGTTGCGAGAAAGAGTGCGTCTTCGGTCGGATATGAAGAGATCGAGGGAGCATTGTTACATCTTTTAAAACTTCATCATGTGATTAAAATTTATTTCTATGATGAAGAAAATTAGAAATTGATATGAAAAAATTTTTAATTTGGCTTATTAAATTCTATAGAAAGTATATATCTCCGATGAAGAGTACGAAATGTCCTTATATTCCAACTTGTTCGGAATACGGTTTGGAAGCTGTTGAAAAATATGGAGCTTTCAAGGGAGGGTTGTTGGCACTCTGGAGAATATGCAGATGTAATCCTTTTTCAAAAGGTGGTTACGATCCTGTTCCATAACAGGATGAAGAAGTCAAAATTAAGGAGGTAATCCGATAGTGTCAGATATTTTATTGACTCAGAATTCCGGAAGAATTATCGGTCCGATTGCTAAGTTACTGGGTTATATTATGGAGGGTATATTCCTCGTTTTGGATAAAATAGGTATTCCTAATATTGGACTTGCCATTATTTTATTTACAATCGTAATCTATCTTCTTTTGATGCCTCTTACGATCAAACAGCAGAAATTCTCAAAATTGTCTGCGAGGATGAATCCGGAACTTCAGGCGATACAGGCAAAATATAAAGGTAAAAGTGACAATGAGTCCATGATGGCCATGCAGATGGAGACCAAAGCTGTCTATGCGAAGTACGGAGTGTCTCCTTCGGGAAGCTGTGTTCAGCTTTTGATACAGATGCCAATCCTGTTTGCATTGTATCGTGTTATTTACAATATGCCTGCTTATGTGGGTAAGATTAAGGAAGCTTTCTTCCCTTTGGTAGATAATCTGATTGCCCAGAACGGAAGTGCAGAATTTATTCAGACCTTTTCACAAGCTCGTATGTTTTCCAATCAATTTACAAACGAGTCATTTACGAGTGGTGTGACGACTTACGTTCAGAATACATTTATAGATGTTCTTAATAAGGCGTCT
Source organism: Lachnospiraceae bacterium (assembly GCA_022510625.1). Taxonomy (GTDB): domain Bacteria; phylum Bacillota; class Clostridia; order Lachnospirales; family Lachnospiraceae; genus UBA3282. Next base: position 21,747 of record JAFLTD010000036.1, on the reverse strand, counting down.
ACTGCCGAATGGCTTAGTATTCCGGAAAAATATTTGGTTCTGGAAGATGATGTGAATCATACGCTAGGATTGTTAAATCAGTATAATAACTTTCTTGGTTTGAATATCGGAAACTCTCCTTCTTATGTTATGAAGGAGGCATTGAGCTCAGGGTCTTTTCTTTTAATCATTGCGGCTCTTTCCATTCCTGTTTTGTCTGCCGTGACACAGTGGATTAATGTCAAACTGATGCCCCAGCCTCAGACGCAGCAGGATAGCAAGAATCAAAATAGTCAGCAAGATGCTATGATGCAGTCTATGAAAACAATGAATATGTTTATGCCGATTATGTCTGCTGTCTTCTGCTATACGCTGCCGGCAGGTATGGGCCTTTACTGGGTAGCCGGTGCGGTTGTAAGAAGTATTCAGCAGGTGGCAATCAACAAACATATTGACAAGATTGATCTGGACGAAGTCATTAAGAATAATGCTGAAAAAGCTAAGAAAAAAATGGAAAAAGCCAGTGTCAGAGCAGAACAGATGGCAGCCTATGCCAACATGAATACCAAAAAAGTAAGCACTGCTCCGAAGAGCCAGACTAAGTCTCAAATGACACAGGAAGAAAAAGAAGAAGCAATTAAGAAGTCTACAGAATACTACAATCAAAATGCGAAGCCGGGAAGTATGATGGCAAAAGCAAATATGGTAAAACAGTATAACGAAAAGAATAACAAAAAATAGGACGGAGGATTAATTATGGAATTTATTGAAGTATCCGCTAAGACGGTTAGCGATGCAATTACAGAGGCATGTCAGAAATTAACTGTAACCAGTGATAAATTAGAGTATGAAGTAGTTGATGAAGGTTCTGCAGGATTCTTGGGACTCGGTTCCAAGCCTGCTGTAATCAAAGCAAGAGTGAAATCTTCAGTCGAAGACACTGCTAAAGATTTCTTAAAAGAAGTTTTTGATGCCATGGATCTGACTGTTGTTGTGAATGTAAAATACGATGAAGTTGAAAATTCCATGGAGATTGATTTAAGTGGTGATGAGATGGGTGTTCTGATCGGAAAGAGAGGTCAGACATTGGATTCTCTTCAGTATTTGGTATCTTTAGTAGTCAACAAGAATACGGAAAACTATATCAGAGTAAAAGTTGATACGGAAAATTACCGCCAGAGAAGAAAAGAAACTCTTGAAAATCTTGCAAAAAATATTTCTTATAAAGTAAAACGGACAAAGAGGCCCGTATCTTTGGAGCCGATGAATCCTTATGAGAGAAGAATCATCCATTCTGCATTGCAGAATGATAAATATGTTACAACTCACAGTGAAGGGGATGAGCCTTTCAGACATGTTGTGGTTGTGTTAAAGAAGTATGAGAAGAATTAGAAAATAGCATCAGTATATTGAATGAAAAAAAAACAGCAGAGGCAAAAAGTTTCTGCTGTTTTTAATATTTATATTATATTATGTTCAGACAAAAGTAATTTCTGCGTCGCCGCGCTTTCGCTCCGCCTCAAGCGTAGCAGACACTAAGCTCGAAAAAACCTCGCTAAGTGCTGACGCTTTCCGAGGGACTCCTTAAGAAATTATTTTCGTCTGATCTCTATATATAGTCATTTATTAATTTATGATAGTAATTTTCAATAAATAATTGTAAGATAAGTATGATAATTTACTTTCATGCGGAGGTTATTTTTCTAATGGGGAGATTTTCAGAAAAAACCGACACGATTGCAGCGATTGCTACGGCTATGTCTGATTCCGGTATAGGGATCATACGTGTCAGCGGTGAAGATGCAATCGGGATTGTAGACAAAATATATAGAAACGCTAAAAATGAAAAAGTTCTGACAAAATATGTCTCTCATACGATTCATTATGGATTCATTGTGAGAGAAGACAGAACGGTTCTCGATGAGGTTATGGTTTCCGTCATGAAAGCTCCCAGAAGCTATACTGCGGAAGACACAGTTGAGATTAACTGTCACGGCGGTATTCTCATGATGAGAAAAATACTTGAACTTGTGATACAGTCTGGTGCCAGGATTGCAGAGCCCGGAGAATTTACAAAACGTGCTTTTCTGAATGGAAGGCTCGATTTGTCCGAGGCGGAAGCAGTCATGGATATTATTCATGCAAAAAATGAGTTTGCCTTACAGTCATCCGTAAAGCAGCTCAAAGGTTCCGTATCTGATATGATCAAAGAAATCAGGGAGAATATTATCAGTGAAATTGCTTTTATCGAGGCGGCTTTGGATGATCCTGAGCATTTTGATCTGGAAGCGGAAGGTTATAACGAAGTTCTTTTGAAAAGAGTAGAGAAAATTGAAAGAGAAATACGTCAATTGATTGATTCCGCCGAGGACGGAAGAATTTTGAAAGAAGGTATCCAAACTGTTATCGTGGGAAAGCCCAATGCTGGAAAATCTTCTCTTTTGAATGTACTCGTGGGTGAGGAACGCGCAATTGTGACGGATATTGCGGGAACTACAAGAGACATTTTGGAAGAGACAATCTCAGTCGGCGGTATTATGTTTCGTATTCTGGATACGGCGGGGATTCGTTCCACCGAAGATGTAGTGGAGCAAATCGGTGTGGACAGGGCAAGAAAGGCGGTTGAAGAAGCGGATCTTGTTCTCTATGTCGTTGATTCTTCCGTTCCCTTTGATGAGAATGATGAATCCATCATTGAAATGATTGAGGGTAAGAATACGATTGTGCTTTTGAACAAATCGGATCTGCCTGCTGCCGTGACGAATGATAATATTCGCTTAGTTGCATCTAAGATTACTAAAGCAGATAGCGGGCAGAATCAGAATAATGTCGATACAATTAATGGAAATAAAATTATTAAGACTTCTATGAAAGATAAGAACGGCATCGATTTTTTCTTACAAACTGTTAAAGAAATGTTTTTCCACGGTGATATCGTTTACAATGATGAAGTATATATCACCAATGCGCGCCATAAGGAAGCGCTTCAGGGTGCCTATGACAGTTTGCTTCAGGTTCACAAGAGCATAGAAGACCGGATGCCGGAGGATTTTTATACGATTGATCTGATGAGTGCCTATGAGAAACTTGGATTGATTATCGGAGAGTCGGTCGAGGATGACTTAGTCAGTGAGATATTCAGTAAGTTTTGTATGGGAAAATAGTGTTTTTATGAACAATGCAAACATAAGCAGGAGAATATGACATGAATGAAATGTATTTTAAGATTGCCGGTATTCAAAAGAAGATTGATTCAAATCTAAAATTACGGAAAAATATAAGAAAATTTGGAATTTTCTTTATATTTATAGTTTTCTTTTTTAGTATAAATGAGCCTGATACGATGAGAGTGACATGGATAGCGACTGTTGCTATTATCTTTCTTTTGTTTTTCCTCGAAGTATATTATATAAAGCAAAGTAATAAGTATGAGTTTGAACTGTACAGCTTAGAAGTAAATGAAGTGGAGAGGAAGAAAGAATTATCAAATATTACGGGGGAAATTTTGCCGGACGATGTGTTAAATCCCAACATCACGATGCCATCAAATGAGTCATCACTGCCAATATTGTATTATGTAATTATATTGATTTTGGATGTCATGATTAGAGTTTTGATGATTCACTAAACTGAAGTCGGCAGTATGTAAGTTATATAACTAAGGGATATTCCAATTTGGAATATCCCTTTTTCTGCTGTATAGACTAAGAAATATAATTAATTCAATCATAAGAAAATATACTTGCAGACAAACAATACCGCCAGAGTATACATTAGCGGTGTGATCTTCTTAGCTTTGCCGCATACCAGATTGATAACCACATAAGCGATAACTCCTACCGCGATTCCCTCGGAGATGCTGTACAGAAGAGGCATGGTCAGCAGACACAGATACGCGGGAATTGCTTCGGTCATATCGTTGAAGTCGATCTGTGTAATATCTGAAAGTATTAAGAATCCTATAAACAACAGGGTCGGAGCCGTTGCGAATCCCGGATTTCCTTGCTGATTTGGGCGGACAAGAGTATAATAGCATTGTTAAAAAGTGCGTTTGAATTATTCAATCAATATATGTTATGTATTTTATATACGGAAAGGCAGTTTTTGTAATGTTGCAGATCAGGGAACAGGTAGATGTATGTGTAGTCGGTGCGGGCCACGCGGGATGCGAGGCTGCTTTGGCGTGCGCAAGACTTGGCCTTGAAACTGTCATTTTTACGGTCAGTGTGGACAGCATCGCGCTGATGCCGTGTAATCCCAATGTGGGCGGTACTTCCAAAGGACATCTGGTTCGTGAGGTTGATGCGCTCGGCGGTGAGATGGGCAAAAATATTGATAAGACATTTATTCAGTCTAAGATGTTGAATAAATCAAAAGGTCCTGCGGTGCATTCCCTGCGTGCACAGGCGGATAAAGCGGAATACTCCAGAGAAATGCGCAAAGTTCTGGAGAATCAGGAGCATCTGACAATCAAGCAGGCGGAAGTATGTGAGCTTCTGACGGAAAACAAGAAAATTATTGGTCTGAAAACTCATACCGGAGCAATTTATGAGTGCAAAGCGGTCGTTTTGTGTACTGGCACTTATCTGAAAGCAAGATGCCTGTGCGGTGAGACAATCACTTATACCGGTCCCAACGGCTTACAGGCTGCCAATCATCTGTCGGATTCTTTGAAGAGTCTCGGCATTGCGATGAGAAGATTTAAGACGGGTACACCTGCGAGAATGGATGGTCGAACGATTGATTACAGTAAGATGGAGGAGCAGCTGGGAGATGAGAGAGTCATTCCTTTTTCATTTTCGACCGATCCTGAGGATGTGCAGATTGATCAGGTGTCGTGTTGGCTGACTTACACCAATGAGAAAACTCATGAGATCATTAAAGCAAATTTAGACAGATCCCCAATATATGCGGGTATTATTGAAGGCACGGGTCCGCGATACTGTCCTTCTATTGAAGATAAAGTCGTAAAATTTGCGGATAAGGAAAGGCATCAGGTTTTTATCGAACCGGAAGGCTTACATACCAATGAAATGTATGTGGGCGGTATGTCTTCATCACTTCCGGAAGATGTACAGCTTGCCATGTACCGTACTGTTCCCGGATTGGAAAATTGTCAGATTGTGAGGAACGCTTACGCAATTGAATATGATTGTATTGATCCGAGACAGTTGTATCCGACTCTGGAATTTAAGGATATTAAAGGTCTGTTCAGCGGCGGACAGTTTAACGGCAGCAGTGGTTATGAGGAGGCTGCAGCGCAGGGTCTGATTGCCGGTATTAATGCCGCGATGATGATTCTGGGAAAAGAGCCTGTTATTTTGGACCGCTCTCAGGCGTATATCGGCGTGTTGATCGATGATCTTGTGACGAAAGAAAATTTTGAACCCTATCGTATGATGACTTCCAGGGCGGAATATCGTCTTTTGCTCCGACAGGATAACGCTGATCTGAGACTGCGTCAGATTGGATATGAAGTTGGTCTTGTTTCCAAAGAGATTTACGAGACTACTCTTCATAAGAAGGAAATGATTGATCGTGAAATTGAGCGTCTAAAAAACACGGTTGTTGGCGCCGCGAAGGAAAATCAAAAATTTCTGATTTCTCACAATAGTACCACATTAAAGACAGGAACAAGTCTTGCCGAGTTAATGTGCCGTCCGGAACTTTCTTATGAAATCTTGGCTGAAATTGATAAAGAGCGCACTCCCCTTTCGGCAGATGTAATCGAGCAGGTGGAAATTGAGATTAAATATGAGGGGTATATTGTCAGGCAGCAGCGCCAGGTAGAACAGTATAAGAAAATGGAGAAGAAGCGTATTCCGTCTGACTTGGATTATAATGATGTCAGTTCGCTGCGCTTGGAGGCGAGACAAAAGCTGATTGCCTATAAACCTGTATCAGTCGGACAGGCTTCGAGAATCTCAGGCGTATCGCCTGCGGATATTTCGGTGTTGTTGGTGTATTTGGAGCATTATAAAAAACATCGATAAATTAGAACTTAGTGGAGATAAAACATGTATCAATCAAAGAATAAATCATATGGTATCATAGCTGTAATTTACTATTGTATATTTTTTGGGGGATTATTTCTGGCTGGGTTATTATATCAAAAAGGATTTACATTTAGTATGAACATTATATACTGTTCCTTGTTTGTAATGGGTGTTTTGATTGCTTTGATTAAAGATAGGAATATTTATAACTTAGGTTTCAGAAAAGAAAAAATACGGATAAACCTTATAGTATCTCTGATAATAGTCGTAATAACCTTTGTAGTTGTTTGGGTATTCAGCGATCTTACTTTTAATAATTTGGTAAAGCAAATGCTTTATTATCTTTTTTATATTGCTGCCATAGAAGAAATTCTATTTAGAGGGCTGATTCAAAATTATTTATTTGGTTTAAAACTGAATAAGTATGTGATATATATAATTGGTGCATTGTTTTTTTCTTTTATGCACATCCCGTTTCAGATGTTTGTTCATCATAATGTGTCTTTAAATTATTTAGTAGAAGCATTACCTAATCTGATTGAAACATTTATATCACATTTTATATATTGTTTTATTGCTTATAAACGTAAGGATATTACAATACCAATCGCTTTACACTATGCCTACAATTTTCTGGGAGTAATAGTATAAAAGTGTCATTGGACAGGGATATATTGAAATGCTTTCTGATGATGAAAAATGCGATGTATTATGTATTTTAATGAAGCGTTGTCATCAAGAAGATTTTTCGCTTAATAAAGCAGTAATGACGAATACGAAGGTTTTTAAGCTGGTGGTAGAAAAAGTTACAGGAAAGAGAAGAATGAAGAGAAATGACAGGAGCTAAAATGGAAATCAGAGACTTTGAGTATATTAAGATTTCTCCGCCAGCTCCGCTTGAAGAGCAGATAACCAAAACCTACATTTTAAACGGCCGCCCAAAGACCCTCACGCACGTGCAGGAAGTGGCGGACGCCTGTGCTAAAATTGCGGAACAGTACGGGCTGGACAAGGAGAAATGTCGCATTGTAGGGTTGCTTCACGACATTGGTGCAGTGATGAAGCCGGAGGATATGGCGTGTTATATCACTTCCCGTGGTATCTCGCTGGATGAGGCGGAAAAAAGACACCCTTTTTTGTTGCATCAGCGGATTTCGAAGATGTTTGCAGAGGATGTGCTGGGTATCAAAGACGAAGATATCCTTTCCGCTATTGAATGTCACACGACGCTGAAAAGTTGCCCGGGGAAGTACGATATGACGCTGTTTATCGCGGACAAGCTGTCCTGGGATCGCGAAGGAATCCCACCATATTTTAACGAAGTGAAAAGGGCGTTGCAGCTTTCTTTGGAGTCTGCGTGTCTGGAATACATTACATATTCGCTGGATAACGGTATGATACTCTATCCCCATAGGTGGTTGCTGGAGGCAAAGGTGTATCTGGAACGGATCAGCGATCAATATTAATTTATCGTAAGAACACTTTTGAAAAAGTGAAAAAGCTTTAGTGCTTCTGCTGAAATAAATAAGGAAGCATTATATGATAATAAACAGCGATGTTTGGAGAAAAAAGATTGAATCATAGCTTTAATCACTATAATCTACAACAATTTTATAAAGACTTAACCGAACTTCACATCACCCTGTCTGACGCACAGGCGGAGCAATTCATACAATACTATGAAATGCTTATCGAGAAAAATAAGGTTATGAATCTCACCGCGATCACTGATTTTGACGAGGTTCTGATGAAGCATTTTGTAGATAGTCTGTCTCTGGTAAAGGCGTTTGATCTGGATGATGCAGGGACAGAGGTTTCGCTAATAGATATTGGAACAGGTGCCGGATTTCCGGGAATCCCTATCAAGATTGCTTTTCCGAGGTTGAAAGTAACTCTGATGGATTCTTTAAATAAGAGAGTGGATTTTTTGAATGAAGTGATCGGAACGCTAAAGCTTGACGGAATCGATGCGATTCATGGGCGGGCGGAAGATTTTGCCAAGCCGGAGCAATTGAGAGAAAAATATGACTTATGCGTATCGCGGGCAGTGGCTAATCTTTCTGTTCTCTCCGAATATTGTCTTCCTTATGTGAAAGTCGGCGGGAAGTTTATTTCTTACAAATCGGAAAAAGTGGCGGAGGAATTGCAGGAGGCGGAACATGCGATTGATATTTTGGGCGGAAAAGTGGAAGATCAGATTGCTTTTACACTTCCTGATTCTGACATCTATCGCAATCTGGTGGTGATTGATAAGATCAGCGAAACGCCTCTTAAATATCCGAGAAAAGCAGGAACGGCGAGCAAAAAGCCGTTAAAATGACGACATATCGGCAGCAGTAAAAGTAAAAAAGGGAAGGAACAGATGAAGATTTTACTCGTGGCAATCAATGCGAAATACATACATTCCAATCCTGCCGTCTATTCGCTGAAATCCTGCGTGGGTGAGTACGAATCCCATGTTGATATTTTTGAATTTACTATCAATCAGCAGCCATCTTTTATCTTGCAGGAAATCTATAAGAAGCATCCTGACGTGATCGCTTTCTCCTGTTATATCTGGAATTATTATCTGGTTGACGGTATCATTTCCGATTTGCATAGTATACTGCCGGATGCGGATGTCTGGGCGGGCGGACCGGAGGTTTCTTATGATGCTTTAGAGATGGTACGCAAGTGGAAACTCCGCGGTGTCATGGCCGGACCGGGGGAGGGTGTTTTTCGACATCTGGTCTCATCTTATGTTCAGAATACTTCCGATGAACTGCCTGAAATTCTCGACGGTAATCATACACACAGACTTTCTCTTGATGAAATCCCTTTTTGGTATGAGAATCTGACAGACTTTAAAAACAGAATCATTTATTATGAAAGCAGCCGCGGATGTCCCTTTTCCTGCAGTTATTGTCTTTCCTCGATTGATAAAACGATGGATTTTCGTTCTGTGGATCGTGTATGTAAGGAGTTGGATTTTTTCTTAGAGCAAAAAGTTCCGCAGGTGAAGTTTGTTGATCGGACATTCAACTGTAAGAAAGACCATGCCCTGCCGATTCTTAAGCATATTTTGAAGCATGATAACGGAATTACCAATTTTCATTTTGAGATTGCGGCGGACCTGCTGGATGAGGATTATTTTGAGTTGTTTGAAAAGATGCGTCGGGGTGCAGTTCAGTTGGAAATAGGTGTACAGTCCACCAACGGCAAAACTATTGATGAGATTGACCGCAAGATGGATTTCGATAAGGTGGCTGCTGCCGTTAGAAGAATTATCGAGCGGGATAATATTCATGTGCATTTAGATTTGATTGCAGGTCTGCCCTATGAGGATCTGCAGACATTTCAGAAATCTTTTAATGATGTTTATTCTTTAGATCCTATGCAGTTGCAGTTGGGTTTTCTCAAGGTGCTCAAAGGTTCTAATATGGAGCGTCGGGCTTCAGAATATAAGTTAGTATATACTAATTTACCTCCCTATGAGGTTCTTTCTACTAAATGGCTTTCCTATGAGGATATCTGTCACTTAAAGCAAATTGAGGAAGTTGTTGAAATTTATTACAACAGCGGACAATTTCATAGCGCCTTAGAATACCTGTGCTCAGATTTTGATACGCCCTATGATATGTATGATTTCATTGCATTCTGGTATGAGGAGCATGATTTGTTTGGGATCCAGTTGTCACGTGTCCGGAAATATGAGATTTTACTGGAGTGTGGATCCGCGCATCTCATTTCCAGGTTGGAAAAGCAGGAGAATTGCAGCGAACAGAGTACCGGATACAAATTGTTGATCAAACAAGCAGAGTCTATGAATTTATCGGCACGTGATTATGTGATCGGGGTTTTTCGTGAGCGACTGACTACAGATTTATATTTAAGGGAGCACGTTAAAAGCCGGCCTGCTTTTTGCGCATCCTTAGATAAATGGAAAGACCAAATACGCGATATTCTCTACGAGGAGTCGCAGACTCATGCGCTTTTTCCCATGTTATCACATTGTCATTACCGGGAGCTGACGAAAATGCTGCACGTGGAAGTTTTCGAATATAAGTTAGGGCCGTCTCCTGTTGCCATGATCTTTTGCTATGAAAAGCGCGATCCGCTGACCAAGAACTGCATGTGGCTGTATGTGTCGATTGAGGAGGAGTGACTGTCCTCCAAACAGAGCAAATTCTCCGAAAAGGCAAGGGTAGAAATTCACTTTTGTCTAAACCATCAAACTGCCTATGATCAAATCCCCGACAGAAGAGGCATGTGCAATATTTTTTCGTTCAAACACCTCTTTTGTATCCGATTGAAAATATCTCATACTGTCAATTAAATTTGCCCGCATCTGTGAACAATCTTCCGAGCAATAATATTTTTTCAGATGCTCCTGCTTATCTTTGGGAATAAAATGTAATTTGTTGGCGCTTCCACCCCAGCAGGTTTCATCAAATCCGGTAAGTAACATTGACACATGTGTTTCATACATCGTATGTAACACATTGTATAATTTAAAATAGTCTTTTCTTTTGAAGTATTTGCATGTCATATTTGCATGATACCAATAAGTTTTCTCTAAATATTCTACATCAGCAGCCCAGGGGCTGCCGGTCAAATTTAGTTGTATTAACTTTTTGACATCTCCGGTTTTATCAAAGATAATATTGTCTTCCCGTAGATTCGTATAGTGCAGGCGGCACATAAAATCATCCAGTTTATCTGAATTTAAAAGAAAAACATCAAACTGGAATATGTGTCCGGCATTTGAAAGTAAATATCCGTTATTGATAATTGCCTCGCCGTTAAATTCTTCCGGCCAGCACAATAATATTTCATCGCTGATTGGCTGTAAGTATGATTCCAGTGATTTCTCAAACTGTGCAAATTGTTTCCCATCTATCAGAAGAATAATATCAACATCGGAATATTCATCAGACAAGCCGTGCATTTCTGAGCCAAAATTCCATGCACCCAGAACACAATCAGACCCTTTGACTTGTTCTATAAATATTTCCTTCATCTCTTCAAGAGTTTTGTTCATAAGCATTATCCTTTTGAGTTTACCGGTAAATACATATTACGTTATTTCAAACACCATAATTTTTTCGATTTATATTGACAATCGGTACAATATCATCGTCACTAAATAAGTCTAATAAAGCATTTGCATCATGCGCCATCTTATAATCCAGTTCTTCCTTATAGAGAGGGAATAATTGATAGAAATTTATTTTCCCTTTTGTTTTCATCCTAAGATCAAGCTTCTCATATTTTATATTAACTGCTGTAAGAAGCATCATACTGCAAAAGTTCGTATTATCGGCATAAGCAGAGTTTTCCTCATCGGAAGAAACCGTATGACCAAATCCCAGCCATGTGTCGCACTGAATGGGCAATCTGGCCAGTGACTTTAATTGCCTGATCGGCCAATAATCCTCTTCTTTATCTGATTTGATATTCCAAGTCGGAGGCAGATATATAACCAATTCGGCTCTCTCTAACTCATATTGTTTGAATTTGTCCGGGACATTCATTTTATAGGCGCCCATACCCATAGTAATTAATTTGTAATAATTACTGTCTTCGGTCGGCGGAACAATGATGACATCCAGATGAATGTCCGGGGATACAATTTCGTGGAAGACTTCTTTGTACTCTCCGAATTGTTCTATTATATAACTGTCATACTGGTCAAGCTCTTCTTCTGAATACAAATGCATTGAATTAGCCATTGAATCTTTTTTCTTAAACCTATCAAATAATCCCATAGAACCCTCCCTCAATTTATTAAAAATGGTGGAGCCGTAAAACCGGTCAGACCTATTTATCACACAAGAAAATTTTAATCTGCTCCAGCATTTCATCCGGTGCCTCCAGCTGAGGAAGGTGCTTTGCGTTGGGAATGTATACTTCCTCGATTGCCGGGTTGTAATATTTATAATTCTCAATCGTGATATAGATATCTCTTTCTCTCTCTCCGCCGATCATCAGGATACTGTTATCGATTTCCTTCAGCTCGCGGAGAATATTCAAGGTCATGTACTTGCCGACATAGCTTGCAAAAGCAAATTTGGAATTGTACCCACCGGCGTATGCCCCATCCAAATAATTTGCAATATACTTATCCCTGATTTCGTCAAGACGGCAGAAGTACTGTATTTGGAACATCTTTTCTACGGTCAGTCTGTTTGTGAGAACATGATATGTAAAGGTTCCCAGAATCGGTATCTCCAGGAAGAATTTCATCAGCCGGGTCTGTTTGGACGGAATCTGATTCTGCAGGTAAAGATCCTGAGGATTAATACATATAATCTTGTTGATGAATTCCGGATTATTATGACAAGCCAACAGGACAAACGGAACGGACTCACCGGTCACCACTACAGATGTCTTTCTTTTAATAACATTCATAATGAAGTCACTGATTAGCTGCTCATACAGATTGCCCGTGTATGTGATGGGCGGTTTGTCGGACAGACCGTAACCCAGAAGATCAATGGAATAAATTTCATGATTCTCTGTCAGATTATTGATCAGTCTGTGATATTCATAGTTAGAACTTCCCGCTGTCAGATCGTGTATGAGAAGCAATGGGCTGCCGTTGCCTTTCTTCTGATATCTTACCTTGCCGAAGCGCCATTCGTAATAGCGGTTCTCCGAGTTTCGAAGCAGACTCTTCGCCGTACACACCGAAGAGTGAACGCGGTTGATAACGTGCATTGCTGCAACGGAAGAACCTGTTAATATGATTGCGGTAGTCAGTTTTTTATTCATAAGCTGCTCCTTTATTTAGTCCGTTGAAAATTTTGTGGCCGGTTTTGTAAAAGCCGGATCATGTTATTTCTATTATAATGGATAATTTGGTTTGTTACAAATGTTCTTGTGAAATTTCCAAATTGAAGGGGATTGCCGGCAAACACTTTTTTGACCAAGCAAGTCAACATATTTTTCAAATCATATTTTATAGCAAGCTTGTTGCTTTATAATGTAGTTTGCGCTACAATATTTTAATAGAAATTAATCAAGCTTAGGATTTTCCTATTCTATCTCGCTATTTTGACGGGCGTACAGTGTCATTGGCCTCCTGTATCGATTAATTCTAAATTCGGATTAATTGATGAAGGGAGGTTTGTTTATGTTTACGGCATCAGAAATGAAGTATCTTGAGGAATCATATTTTAATGTCCTTTGTAAAGATTCCGATTGTTATGAAATTCAATCCAAGAATACAAAACACTGTTGGCTGATTCAAAAACCAATCAATAAGGGTCTTATTCATACCATGCACAAATATCGTAAAAATGTTAAGCGCTACCATGATCAGTGTAATTCTGCTACAGTCAAGTCTGCTGTTAAAAAAATTAAGAAACATGATAAATATATACTGAAATATAAAAATTAAGAAATTACTTACATAAAATTCTTCCCCAAATGCAAGTTTTAGTATATGATAAAATTATCTGTACTTTCGCATTTATTTTGTTAGTAAGTGATCGGAGATAATTTATGGATGCCGCAAATTATGAAATCATACAGTTGATGTATGATGAGCTGAAAAGAGAACAGATAAATCGTCATAGTGCCTTGTCTGAAAGGAAGAATAAAATTGCTGAGATTGATACTTATCTAAACAGTCTTCTCAACAAAGAGGAAAGTGATCTTCAAGTATTTCTTCCCAGAAAAGTGGAAGATGTATATCATGATGTGATTGAACAAAATGAACATCAAAAAAATAAATTAGTTGCTGAGTGTGACGAACTCGAAAAGCTGCTCCATATAGATGAAGCCAGAATAGAGCAGCTGGAAAAAATTATAAGCGGTTCATCCATGTTGAACGTGAAACAGCTTTCCATTTTGGATGCGCAGGAAAAAGAGCGGCAGAGGATTGCAAGGGATTTGCATGATACTTCTTTACAGAATCTTACGCATCTTGTTCATAAGGTTGAACTGAGTTCTCTTTATATAGATGAAGATCCGGTGAAGGCGAAGTTGGAGTTGGCGACAGTTGAAAAAGGAATCCGCAAAGTCATAGAAGAGATTCGAAACAGTATTTTTGACTTGCGGCCAATGTCGGTGGACGATCTGGGCCTGAGGGAGACAATTGAGAAATTGGTCACTGTTTTGAATCAGGATCGGCGTTTCCGTATTGAGACGGATATTGATACAATAACCAATGACCATGCAGATCCGTCTGCGCATGTGATATTGGTTTCAATGTATCGCATTATTCAGGAGTGTGTGCAAAATGCCATCAGTCATTCGGGCGGGAATGAGATTTCTGTTGTGCTGAAGGACTGCGGTGATACTTTCCGAATCAATGTACGTGACAACGGAACAGGGTTCGATCTAAAAGAAGCTTCCAAAAAGGATAAACACTTCGGATTGTCCGTTATTAAAGAAAGGGTGTTGTTCTTGGGTGGGTCTCTCCGTATTGATATGCAAAACGGAACCAATATTGAGATTGAAATTCCCAAGGCAGAAATTTAAAGTGGAGGATAATATGAGTACAAAAGTCATGATTGCAGATGATCATAGTCTGATCAGAGAAGGGATCAAACAATTATTGGAGTTTGATGGAAGTATTGAAGTTATTTCGGAGGCATCTAATGGAACGGAGTGTCTTGATAAATTGGAGGATATTTTCCCCGATGTTCTTTTGTTAGACATTAATATGCCGGAGAAGAACGGTCTGGAAGTCTTGGATGAAATCAAAAAGAAAGAGTATGATATCAAGGTTTTGATTCTGACTGTGCATAATGAGTTGGAATATTTATTGAGAGCTGTCGATATTGGTGTGGACGGTTATATCTTAAAAGATTCCGAATCCTCTGAATTGAAAAGGGCTATTCAGGCTGTTCTTGATGGAGAGAATTATATTCAGGCAAGTTTGATTCCTGCGTTGAATAATAGACTGGCAAACAGGGATATTGATAAAGATAAAATAGATTCTCTGACAAGCAGGGAGCTGGAAGTTTTGATTCAAGTTGCCAACGGAATGTTTAATAAAGAGATTGCAACCAGTTTGAACATCAGTGAAAGGACAGTTAAGAATCACGTGTCCAATATCTTTAAGAAGATTGATGTTTCCGATAGAACGCAGGCAGCAGTCTTTGCAATAAAGAACAATATTATCACACTCTTTTAGGACATGTTTCACGTGAAACATTTTCCGGATGCGGATTGTGGACACAAGATAATGTTTCACGTGAAACATCCTCACCCAAGATATTGTGAGGTTTCCGTGAAACATTTCTATAAATACGGAAAAGCGACCGTGAAACATTTGGTATTGCTTTGGTTTTGTGATATATGCACAACGGGATAAACCGGATTGACATAAGGGGCGCAAACGTAAAATGGAGATACAAATACTGAAAGTAGAGCAGGAAAGCTGTACGGCAGCAAGATTTATAGGAAAACGATATGTAGGCAATGTGAACTGGGAAGAGTGGTGGTCCAACAACTGGTTTGATGTGCTAGAATCTATTCCGGGATTGCCCATAAATGATAATGGCTATATTGGTGCTGTCCGCATAGTTGACGGCATGCCGGAATATTGGATAGGGATGTTCTTCCCCGTCGATACAGATGTTCCGTCCGGGTTTGAATATGTGGATATTGAACCGCTGAACTATGCCGTCTTCTATTTGTACGGTAAAGAAAACAGTAGCGAGTTTTATACAATGGCAACACATGATTTGTGTCTGGAAGAATTGAAAGCACATAATTTAAAGAGAAAAGAAGATGACTGGTGCTTTGAAAGATACAATTGTCCGAGATTTACTACTCCTGACACTAACGGCAATGTCATTTTGGACTATGCAGTTTCGATTGAAGTGCCAGTGCCGTAGTATGGAGAGAAATATATTCCTAAAGGAGCCCCTTAAAAAATGTTTAAGTCCTTCGGACTAAAACTTCGGCACTTTGCGAGGTTTGGTCGAGCTTAGTGTCCGTTATGTATTTTGACGAGCGAGAGCATGGCAATGTAGGAATATACTTCTTTCCCTAAGTACGATATTTTAAATTTTTCATAGAAAATTTTTCTATAGATTCTCGTATAGTTTAGTGTTATAATCGTAAACGGACAGAAAATAGAATTAATTTGGAGAGAAGCGTTTTGTCGAAACACAAAACGAAAGGCAGAGGAAAAGCAAATATGGGAAGAACGATTGCGATTGCAAATCAAAAAGGTGGGGTCGGTAAGACGACAACCTCTATCAACCTATCCGCATCTTTGGCAGACAAGGGCAAGAAGGTATTGGTAATTGATACGGATCCACAGGGTAATACGACCAGCGGTTTTGGTATCGAGAAGAATGAGTTGGACAACACCGTTTATGAACTAATCTTAGGAGAATGCTCCATCAATGAATGTGTTCTGAATGATGTCATCCCTGGAGTCTCCGTGATACCGTCCAATGTCAATCTTGCTGCGGCAGAGATTGAGCTGATCGGTGTTGACAAGAAAGAATACATATTAAAGAGTGAAGTAGACTGGGTCAAGGACAAGTACGATTATATTATTATTGACTGTCCGCCTTCTTTGAATTTGCTCACAATAAACGCGATGACTACAGCGGACACGGTGCTTGTCCCTATCCAATGTGAATACTACGCACTGGAAGGTTTGAGCCAGTTGATCCACACTGTCAATCTCGTCAAGGAAAGATTGAATCCCGAATTGGATATGGAGGGTGTTGTTTTTACCATGTATGATTCCAGAACTAATCTTTCCATGCAGGTTGTAGAGAATGTCAAAAATCATTTTAAACAGAATGTATTTAATACAATGATACCAAGAAATATCAGATTGGCAGAAGCGCCGAGTTACGGAATGCCGATTGCCATGTATGATCCGAAATCTGCGGGTGCCGAGGCATATATGATGCTGGCTGATGAAGTAATCAATAGAAAGGACGTATAAGATATGGCCGCTAAAGTAAAAAGAGGTTTGGGAAAAGGGTTGGATGCAATGATTCCTATTCCGGAGAGTTCAACTTCGGAGCAGGCCGAAGGCAAGGTCGATAACAAGGGCGCAGAGACCATTGTCAGAATCACGCAGGTCGAGCCGAACAGAGAACAGCCCAGAAAAAATTTTGATGAGGATGCTCTGCAGGAACTTGCTGATTCCATCAAACAGTTCGGTCTTTTGCAGCCTATTCTCGTTCAGGACAGAAAGACATATTATGAGATTATAGCCGGAGAACGCCGCTGGCGTGCTGCCAAATTGGCGGGACTGAAAGAGGTTCCGGTTATCATCCGTGATTATAGCGAGCAGGAAATCGTGGAGATCTCTTTGATTGAGAATATTCAGAGGGAAGATTTAAATCCTATTGAAGAGGCTCAGGCGTACAAGAGACTTTTGACGGAGTTTAATTTAAAACAGGATGAGGTAGCCGAGAGGGTATCCAAGAGCAGAACTGCGGTTACGAATTCCATGCGCCTTCTGAAACTGTGCGATGAAGTGCAGCAGATGATTATTGATGATATGCTTTCCACAGGTCATGCGAGAGCATTGATTTCTATTGAAGACCCGGAACAGCAATACACGATTGCGCAGAAGATTTTTGATGAGAAACTGAGTGTTCGTGATGTGGAGAAGCTCGTCAAGAATTTGAATAAGCCCGAGAAGCCTAAGAAGGGTGCTGCGGACGACCAGGGTCTGGATATTATCTATCAGGATGTAGCAGAGAAACTGAAACAATCTCTGGGAACTAAGGTTGATATCACGTCGAAAGGCAACGGGACAGGCAAGGTCGAGATAGAGTTTTACAATCATGATGATCTGGACAGAATTGTAGAATTGTTATCCGGGAATCGGGCGTAAAAACAAAGATAATATAATGATATAGCGATGCACATAAAGAATGGTACAGAAAGGTACGAGATTGATGAATTATAATTTACTGGAAGAGATGGGAATCGGCAGCTTTGATTTATCGTATTTGTTTATTGCTGCATTTGCCCTGATCTTACTTTTGCTTATTATTGCAATCGTTCATGCAGTCAGACTCGGCAAGTTATCCAAGAGATATAAAAAATTTATGTCAGGCAAGAATGCCAAGAGCTTGGAGCAGGATATCGAAGGCATTTTTGAGGACAATAAATTCATTAAAGCATCTACGGAGAAAAATCGTAAAGATATTCAGGCACTTTACAGAAAATTTGAGGGTGCTTTTCAAAAGGTGGGCATTGTGAAATATGATGCCTTTAGCCAGATGGGCGGACAATTAAGTTTCTCATTGGCGCTGCTGGACGAGAATGATAACGGATTTATTCTCAACTCTGTTCACAGCACCGAAGGCTGTTACTCGTACACAAAAGAAATCAAAAAGGGAATATGCGAAATATCCTTGGGTGATGAAGAGAAGAAAGCCCTGGATATTGCAATGGGCACTACTGATGTTACTTTAGAGGGATAGAAGATAACGGGACGAAGATATGAAACGGTGTAAAGTTGACAACTTGACAGGTAAGGAAATTCTGGCTAAGGATGTTATAACATCGGAATATCAAATACTCCTCTCCGTGGGTATGACGTTAAAGCAGGAGTATATTGAAAAACTCCGAGAACTTGATATTAAGGAAGTGTATATTAAAGAAGACGAACCACATACTAAGACGGTCGTAATTCTTAGGGAAGAAGTGGAGGAATCTTTTAAATCTAAAGTCAGGAGTATTCTGGAAAAGCATACTTACAGTCACAATGATAAATTAGAAGAACTATGTCAGACAGCGGACAGTATTATCACCAAAATTCTTGAAGAGGATAAAGTAGTAGAGCAGATTTATGACATCAAAGGGAGAAGTTCGGATATTTACGAGCATTCTATCAGTATCTGCAGTCTGGCGACAATCTTGGCCCTAAAGATGGAACTTCCGCATCAGACAGTACATGACATCGGTGTCAGTTGTTTGCTGCATGATCTTGGACTCCGCTATTTGGCGATTGATTATGCGGACAGAAATGTGGAAGAATTATCCGAACTGGAATACGCGGAGTACAAGAAACATCCAATATATGGATATACGGCACTTCGCGGAGAAAATTGGATTTCCAATGAGAGTAAAAATATGATATTATATCACCATGAGCGAATGGACGGATCAGGTTATCCGCTCAAGGCGGCAGACAGTCCGGTGGAGTGCAGAATCGTACAGATCTGTGATGTATTTGATGAGATGATCTGCGGCATCGGGTGCAAACGTGTCAAAGTATATGAAGCGATAGAATATCTGAGAAGTTTGAAAGATATTAAATTTGACGGCAAGATTGTTGATACTTTCCTGGAGTTTACGGCGGTGTATCCTGCGGGTTCCACCGTGCGGACAAATGAGAAGGAGACAGGAATCGTCCTTTATCAGAATAAAGAATTTCCCGACAGACCGGTTCTTCGTATTATAGAGGACAGAGACGGCAGGAGCGTAGATGTCGTCAAGGACCTGGTTGAGGTCAACAACGTATATATTGAAGAGGTTATTGATTAACTTGAGGAGGCTATTATGATAGACATTAAATTTCTGAGAGAGAATCCCGATATTGTCAAAGAGAATATCAGGAAAAAATTTCAGGACGACAAAATTGCGCTGGTAGACGAAGTGATCGAGCTGGATGCTGAAGTCAGAAAAGCACAGCAGGAAGCAGACGATATTCGTGCAAGCAGAAATAAAATCTCTAAGGAAATCGGTGCTCTGATGGGACAGGGCAGGAAAGAGGAGGCGGAGGCTAAGAAAGCAGAAGTCGCTGCCAATGCCACCCGCCTTGCGGAGTTGGAGGAGAAAGAGAACGAGCTGCGTGAGAAGATTAAGAAAAATATGATGACGATCCCGAATATCATCGACCCGTCCGTTCCGATCGGCAAAGATGATTCGGAGAATGTAGAGATACAGAAATACGGAGAGCCGGTAGTGCCGGATTTCGAGATTCCTTACCACACGGAAATCATGGAACGGTTTCACGGAATCGATATGGATGCCGCAGGACGTGTGGCAGGAAACGGATTCTATTATCTGATGGGTGGTATCGCGAGACTGCACTCAGCGGTGCTTGCATATGCAAGAGATTTTATGATTGGCAGAGGTTTCACTTACTGCGTACCGCCTTTTATGATCAGAAGCGCAGTAGTTGACGGTGTTATGAGTTTCGCCGAGATGGATGCCATGATGTACAAGATCGAAGGCGAGGATTTGTATCTGATCGGAACCTCGGAGCATTCGATGATCGGTAAATTTATCGATACCATTATTCCGGAGGAGGAACTGCCGCACACGCTGACCAGTTATTCTCCATGTTTCCGTAAGGAAAAGGGTGCGCACGGTATTGAAGAGAGAGGTGTTTACCGTATCCACCAGTTTGAGAAACAGGAAATGATCGTTGTGTGCAAGCCGGAAGAGTCCCCGATGTGGTTTGACAAATTGTGGCAGAATACGGTAGACTTATTCCGTACTCTGGATATTCCGGTGAGAACGATTGAGTGCTGTTCCGGAGATCTTGCGGATTTAAAAGTAAAATCATATGATGTGGAAGCATGGTCACCCAGGCAGCAGAAATATTTTGAAGTGGGAAGCTGTTCTAATCTGGGAGATGCACAGGCAAGGAGATTGCGGATTCGTGTAAGCGGCAAAGACGGCAAGTATTTTGCGCATACACTGAACAATACAGTTGTGGCACCGCCCAGAATGTTGATTGCATTCTTAGAAAATAACTTACAGGCAGACGGGTCTGTTCGCATCCCGGAGGCGCTTCGTCCGTACATGGGCGGCATCACCGAGATTCGATAATAAAGCGAGCAAGCTCGCTTGCGAGATTTTCTTTGCAAACTCGGAGGGAGGTAGTTTTTTTGCATAAATTTATGCGAGCTATTGGTTTTAGCAAATTGACCGACCGGCGTGAGCAGCAGAAGTTGATTACGGATATTATCTTAAATGCGACACATCGGACTTATACGTCCAACGGCGAAGAAACCATACTTGCAGAATTTTGTGAAGATTTTGCCAAGGATATGGGAATCGCCGTCTGTGGCGAGTTCGATGAGAACGATAAATTTACTTATGATTATTTTTATCCCTACTTGAGGGGTACGGGCATCAGTTCCTGTGAAGATGTGTCCGTGGAACGTCATGCTGACAAAGAGTCATATGCGGGTGTCTGCGATGATATTAAGGTGGGCGTTAGCCTAATCTTTTATCTGCAGAATATGGTTCCCTATGTCAAAGCGCAGTATGAGAATTTACTGCCTATCAGGGGAACGACACTCACACTGTCCGGATTATCTCTCAAGGGAAGTATTCTGCTGCCGATCAGCAAAAATGACAAGCAGAGACAGAAGGTGCAGAAGGCTTCCATGAACAGGAATCAGCTGATTGATGCCGCCAGAAAAGGTGACGAGGATGCAATTGAAAGCCTGACACTCGAGGATATGGACACTTACACGTCTATTTCCAAGAAGATATTGACGGAAGATGTATTTAGTCTGGTGGACACCTACTTCATGCCTTACGGTGTGGAATGCGATCAGTACTCCATTATGGGGGAAATTATGGATATTTCCCTGAGGGTAAATAAGCTCACCAATGAGGAAATATATGTGATGCGTTTGAGCTGCAACGATCTGCAGTTTGACGTATGCATCAATAAGCAGGATTTATACGGAGAGCCGCAGGTGGGCAGAAGATTCAAAGGCATCATATGGATGCAGGGATATATTAACTATCCTGCAATTTGACTTCTTATAGATACAGTTGTTCCCTTAGTTAAATGGATATAACAGGAGCCTCCTAAGCCCCAGTTGTG